>NZ_JBJMLX010000184.1:0-43164 GCF_045805085.1 Niastella sp. | reverse complement strand
TGTCAATCTTTGATGAAAGGATTTTAATGAAGCACTTGTCAGAACATCAATAAAAGATGTGATTTTGCCATTTAAAAGGGTTAAGTCTAAGCGGTCGAAGTCGTCAATTTTACACATTATTTAAGCATTAGTAAAGTGTCAATTTGAAGGCCTGAGAATGCGCGCCACTAAAACAACAGCTAACTTTTATATTGCTGCTAATATACGCTGTCTTTTTACTGGAAACAATATCTGAAAACTATTCCTTTTGAACCTTTTAGCAAGAAGGCATGCGACCTTCACCGTGTAGTCACAATAAAATAATATGTAGATTAATCTTAATCATCCGATGGCCTTACGATTTTTACCAGGTTGTTATTTCGGGCATGAAGGTATCCAAGGGCCGGAATATTATTAATGTCGCCAATTCAAAAAAGAAATACCTGCTAACGCCAATGCCGTGTGCATTGAGCGTTATGAATATTACAGGGTAACGCACAGAAACGAAACGGAGGCCAACAAGTATATTTTCGCCAGTTTGGACAAACTGTTCAATTTTATGGCATTAGATTATGTTGAGTTGAGTTCACCGTGTCCATTATTATTGATTGATTGTATTTATTTCTATTTGACAGCCATGTTCGATTCTGCCATTTTTAAACTACTATAAATCAAATCAAATTGCGAGAGTTGCGAGGGGGCCAAGTCAATGGAAAATCAGTTTAACAAGCTGATTTACACATATTTTAGAGAGCTACATTCGATTCCTGTCGGGACTACCAATAAATTGGAAAGGCTTTAAGTCATTGGACTTGAGGCCTTTTTGGTTGAATGGGACGATTCTCGCATTCCCAGTTTTTTATTAATTTTACAAGAAATGTTACCCAATGATACCCGAAGCAAAATTAAAAATATCACTGGTGGAATTATCATTGAAGGGAGCCAAGATTCTTGCACAACAATCAGAAATCTCCTTTGCGCAAGCTTTCCAACAAGTACAACGGTTAAAGAAGACTTCGAAGGTAAATCAGTCATCAAAGAAAGGCAAGCAGTCATCTTAAAAGCTTTCTGTGAGGAAAATGATTTATGGGTTAATGAAATTCCTGGAGAAGACCGATACTTAATTAGCACTACCTCGACCGCCGAAGCTTTGGCGCATTTCCCTCGGTGTTGAATTCGTCCACGATTTAAAGGCCTTTCTAAATGCAGTAAGGTCTGAATAGCCTAAGATGTCGGAAACCTCGGATATTTTTATAGCCGGGTTTTGCATTAACTGGAAGGCAATTTCTTTTCTTATTTCTCCGGCAATATCGCGGAAGGTGGTTTGTTCCTGCAGCAGTTTGCGTTGCAAATTGCGTGGTGTCATACTCATGGCGGAGGCTGCTTCTTCAATCGTAGGTATCCTTCCCTTGAACTGCATGAATAATACCTGTTTTAAATTTTCTACAGTACTGTTAGTTTCCAACCGCGCCTGCTTATCAGCCACAATGGAGCTGAAAAGTTGAAACATGGATTGATCGCTGGTGAGTATAGGGGTTGATAAGACTTCTTTACTTAAAATAATGCGGTTGGTATCTTTATTGAAAAGCACCTCACAGCCAAAAAACTTCCTGTATTCTGATATTTCCCGCATTTCGTAAGCCAGTTCAATCCTTAAAGGAACAATATGCTTACCCAACAGAGTATTGATCGTATTGATGGTTGCTGCGAATAAAAAATCATTGGCATGCCTTGCTGGTTCCGGATGTTTCATTAGCCACATCTTGTTCTGCGCCATCTCAAGAATAGCCACCTCATTGACTGTATACCTGTATTCCACCATCGGCGATGCCATATGGCCATACCTGCATAATAGCTGAAGACCCTGGTCAAGATTTTTACTGCTTTGGATCAAAAAGCCAACCATTCCATGAAGCAGTTTATCTACCCCCATGCCAACATGCAGGCCAATCAATGGATCGCCCGACAGTTTTAAAAGAGGTACCCAAATAAGCGCTGCTTTCTCCCATTCAACCATGTTTTCTGAGTCGCTAATTTCTTCGGGGCTGATGCCTGATAGCTGGCAAAGGGTATCGAAAGCTGTTCCAAATGAAGTAGCCGTTTGAAAAATAGTGCGAATGACCGTGCCCTGTAAAGCCATGACGTAAAATATATCATTTTAGGCAGAAAATACCCCTTTTCCCGCCTGTAAAATGGCGGTGCTTTGCATTGTAAATCGAAATTATATGGAATCAGGTAAAAACATATTTTTAAAAAAGTGGGTAGCTGGCAGGCAACCTCGCCGTTTATTCCGGTGCGTTAGGTGTTTTTCATCCGCTTATTGCGCACGGTTTTACCGGCGATCATGATAAACTGTTAACAACCCCGCAGTTTATGATGCATACATTGTCTTTATTTGTTTTTGTTTTCTTTCTTGTAAGAACCCAGAACAAAACATTTCAAATGGCAGGGAAACGAAAAACCCTGGCCGGCATCTGGCCGTTTTTATTTTTTACGCCCTGGGTGTTCTGGCTCGGTTATTATACCCTGTTTGTACCCTTCGACATCTTGTTTATGTTCCTGTCAATTGGTATTATCAATGCCATACAATTAAAGCCGCTGGTTAAATCTCCAACAAGATCGGTATGGCAATGTATCCTTGGCTATTTGCTCGCAGCAGTAGCTGGTATTGTTATAGGCCTGGGCGCTTATCTGCTTTGCTATAAGAACATACAGGGAATTGCGAGGGATCTGGCCACCTGGCTATCCATCAGTATTCCTGCCGCGCTCGTTGTTGCTTACTACTTCAGGTATATTTTAAAGGTACAGGTCATCATGCCCGAAGATTATAAGTCTGATAATTTGCCCGAACAGAAAGTGCCTCTCTCAAATGTTGCCGTGCTTATTCTATTCATAGGCAGCGCAGTTTTATCATCCTGTGGCAAATATGGTTACCTGGCTGAAACCGAATACAATATTGAGTTTTACATAACACAATAGAATGCAGCAACGAAAGGCCTCCGGATATATTGTTTTAATATCAATATAATAAATTTATTATTCGTTTGCCTTGCATTAAAAAAAAAATCACTTCTATTTTGTGCAGAATCCTAAAAACAAAGTATCGATGAAAAAAATCACATTCAGTATCCTATTATTATCTAGCGTTGTATTTGCTAAGGCACAAACAGAATCACCATTTAAACCCTTTAAAGTAGATGTTAGTTTGGGTTATGCCATCCCGGGCGGGACAGGCGCTAAAGGTGGGGTGTTATTTGTAGTTGAACCTAAGTATGAAGTAATTCCGAATCTTTCAGTGGGTCTTCGGATGGAAGCTGCAGTTATGGCCCGCGGAACAGTTGACGCAAATGGAAACGCAGCAGATGTTAGTGTAAAAGCTGCAGGATCTTATCTGCTTACCGGTGATTATTATTTCACCCAAAACACAGTTCGTCCGTTTGCGGGTGCTGGCTTGGGTATTTATTCCCTGGCGGCTGCTTCTGTTAATAATAACGGTGCATCTTCTTCTGTTAGTGCCGCTCATAAATTTGGCGAAATGGTTAGAGCTGGTGTTGAACTTAGCCACTTCCGTGTAGGTCTGGAATATAATATCGTTCCTTCTACCAAGGTTGATGCAATTTCTTCATCAGGCAGCAAAACCACTTACACTTCAAAGAACGGATACATGGGCATCAAAGTTGGATTTTGTATCGGTGGTGGAAAGAAATAATAAACTAGTATAATCTTTTCAATATAAGGCCCCGACAATATCGTCGGGGCTTTTTTATTTTCAAGCTCTCTGTCGCAATCCCCCTCTGAAATTGTCGCATTTACACCTCTTTGACGAAGGGTAAGGTACATAAGTTTGCTACCTAACTAATAGCTCAATTTTAAAGATTATGAATAAAAAAGTGATGATAACTGTGAATATCGAAATATTAGCACCAATTGAACATATCTGGAAGATGTGGAATGATCCAAAAGACATTCAGCAATGGAATAATATAAATGAAGAATGGCACACCCCCCTGGTAGAAAATGATTGTAAACCCGGAGGGGAATTTTTATATCGCATGGGTACGAAAGATGGTAGATTCAGTTTTGATTTTACCGGCAAATATGATGAAGTAGTAAACCATGAATTGATCTCCTATACCCTAAATAGCGGCCGCACGGCTACCATCACTTTCAGTCAGGGTTACCCGGTAATACTTACAGAAACTTTTGAGCCTGATGAAAAACCCTCAGTGGAAGAGCAGCGTGATTTTTGCCAGGCTGTACTCAATTCTTTCAAGAATTATGTGGAGGGTAAACTTGTATAGTTTATTATCTTAAGCCACTTTACTGAACTTGTTCCGGTAGTCACCGGGCGTCATTCCTACTATCTTCTTAAATAGTTGGCGAAAAGCTTTTACGTCTATATAACCCACCTTGTACATCACCTCGTTTATTTGTTGGTCGGTTGATTCAAACAGACGTTTGGCCCCTTCTACTTTAACTCTTTGAACATAATCGGCAGGCGACAATTGCGTAGCTTTTTTAAATCGCCGGGTAAAATTAATCCGGTCCATACTGCAATGAACAGCCAGCTGGTCTACGGTCAATCGGTCCCCAATATGTTGCTCAATGAATTCCTGAATATGGCGGATCACATTGTCCTTATGATCCTTCAATCCTTCAAACATAATAAAAGGAGATTGTGAATCCCGTTCAATGTCGATCTGTAAAACCCTGGCGCAATAGAGTGCGGCTTCGCGTCCACAATATTTTTCTACAATATAGAGCGCCAGGTTAAGACTTGATAAAGCGCCACCTGCGGTGTACACGCCCTGTTGATCGGTGAGGATTTTATTGGTATGCAATTCCAGTTCGGGAAACAACCGGCGAAAGTAGGCTGCTGCTTTCCAGTGCGTGGCGCAGGGTTTGCCATTCAAAAGTCCCGTAGCTGCCAGCAGGAATGTACCGGTACACAAACTGGCCACCTCTGCACCGGCACTGAATTGATTGATAACCCAATCCAGCGCTTCGCGGTTTTTACCAATCGCATAATCGTCCTGCTCTGCAAAGCTCGGCAATATAATTATCCCGGCTTTACCGATGGTATCAAGCGGCGCCACCTGCAGACTGAATAAGCCATTCGCCAATCGTTGTTGCAGGTTAGTCCCGGTAAGCCGGATATCAAAATAAGATTGACCCGTTGTTTGTTCAAGAAATTCGTTGGCCTTTTCGAACACCTCAATGGCATTAAAAAGACAACTTGGTTTCAATACCCCGTCCGCAATCAAAAAGGTCACTTGTTTCATGAAGCTAAGGTATCATGGGATAATTGAACAAACAACCCCTCAAATTGCTAAATGTACACCCCCTCAGCAATTTACTGACACTATAGCTTTGCCTTCATGAAAAATAGCAAGATTCTCGTAAGCGGCGCCGGTGGCCAGAGTGGCACGCTGATCGTACAGGCACTGGCTGCCCAACAATACCAGGTTCGTGCCCTGGTGCGCAATACCGCTAAAGCACAATATGTAGCTGATTTACCAGGGGTCAACGTCTACACCGGCGACATGACCGTACAGGAAACGCTGAAAGCCGCATTGGAGGGCGTGGAGCGGGCCATGCTGATCTCATCGGCAAATGATCGAATGGTTGAAACACAATATACGTTTATTGATGCCTGTAAACAGGCCGGTGTGCATCATGTAATCAAATTCTCCGGCGAGGAATCCCAGCATGGCTATGACTCGCAACGATTCCGGTATACCCGTGAGCACGAACAGATCGAAGATTATCTTGAACGTTCTGGTCTGCAATGGACGCACCTGCGTCCCAGTCAGTTTATGCAGGTATACCTGCGTGAAGCAGCAGCCTTTCGGCAAACCGGTGAACTTCGCTTACCCCTGGAAAATATCCGGATGTCGCCGGTTGACCTTCGCGATGTAGCGAAGATGGGAGCTGCTTTATTGGCAAAAGGCGGGTACCAGGGAGAATCATTGCGGGTCACCGGGCCGGAGGCGCTGTCTATGGCAGACATTGCAGGTATCATAAGTAAGAGCTCCGGCAAAACGATCCGTTATGTGCCGGTAAGCTGGGATGAACGCAAAGCTGCATTGTCATCAGCAGGGTTACCAGCATATTTTATAGATGCATTGGAAGAACAGGCCGCGGAAAGAAGGCGGAATCCCGAAGCGATAATAGACAACCACACGCATGAATTGTTCGGTTTAACACCCACCACTTTTGAACAATTTGCCCTGCAGCATCGTCATATGTGGGAATAACCATTATAATAATAACTAATCAGACAAATATGAATAACTACGAAACATTCTTTCAGTTACATCTCCAGTCAGCACCATTTATAATTGCAAACGCCTGGAATGTGAAAAGTGCTAAACTCATTGAAGATAATGGATATCAAGCTATCGCCACCTCAAGCGGCGCCATTGCAAATTCATTAGGATATGAGGATGGAGAAAAAGTTCCATTTAATGAATTGTTGTATGTAGTGAAAAGAATAAGTTCATGTACAAATATTCCGCTCTCAGTTGATTTTGAAAGAGGGTACACGAATGACCTGGCCGCACTAAACGAAAACATTCAACATTTGATTGATGTTGGTGTAGTGGGTATAAATTTAGAAGACGCGCAGGGGGAAGAAATATATCTGAAAAAATTAAGCAATATTAAAAACTATTTGGTGAAAACCAATCAGCAATTGTTTATCAATGCACGAACTGATGGTTTCTTGCAAAAAATAGATTCACCGCTTGAAAGAACCCTGGAAAGAGCAAAGTTGTATAAAGAGGCAGGCGCAGACGGATTATTTGTTACCGGTGTTCAGGATACCCGGATAATTAAAGAGATCACTGCAGCTGTTTCTCTTCCGGTAAATATTGTTGGAACGCCTAAGCTTTCGACTGTAAAGACCCTGGCCGACTGCGGCGTAAAGCGGATCAGTATGGCGGTTTTTTTATATAATGCAACGTATAAACAGTTGGAAAAGGTTATCAGGGAAATAAAAGAGGAACAGTCATTTGCTCCTTTATTCTAAAAGAAAGATTGCTATTCTGCGGATTTTGTATTTTAAGATAATGTAGCGATCTTGATGCCAATGAAATTGACCACTACAGTCTATAAATACAAACGTTCCGCACCGTGGATGTTAGTGCTTATGGTGCTGGCAACCGTATTGTTTTTTTACTATTCATCCGTACTCAGTCCGCTTGTGAATCTTTTCGGGATCGCCATGCTGATCTTTTTTGCAGTGTATGCGGTACTGCGGCCAAAGTCGATCTTCTCGCTTCGTTCCGTTGATGACCGAAAGCTGGAAATTACTCCTGATGAATTGATCTGGGGAACATTGCGAATGCCGATCCGGGAAGTGGAAAAACTGGATATATACATTTTTGCTTTCGACACCTTTAAACACCATACTACGGGCCTTATGGGTCGAAAGGCATATGTCACGGAATATGGTGATAAAAATACAATTGCATTCGTTTATCGCGGCGTTAAATATGATTTGATCTTTTACCTGGGTACATTTAAACATTACGATGTCTTAGTTAAGATCATTCAAAGCTGGCGCGAGAAAGGGATTGAATTTTCAGCCCGGTCTGCTTTTGAAGATAGTTACATTCGGGAAGAGGTAAAGAAATTGGGTTGAATTAAAAACATCCTATCTTTCAACAATGCACCAGGAATTTGATCCGCCTTCAGCGCTGCAGGATATCATAGAGTGCTTTTGGTACGACCGGAGGGACCTTGGGGAACAACAAACAGGTTTTGAGGTTCTGCCTGATGGCTATGCTGAAATTATTTTTTATTTTGGAAACACCGTTAGCATTTCTACCAGTAAAGGATTGCAGTCATTGCCATCACCATTTCTGACCGGCCTGCTCGATCAGCCGGCTATTTTTTACACAAGAGATCGGTTAGAGGTCATTGGCATCAGGTGTTATCCCTGGACGGTGTTCGATTTGCTCGGGCTCCCATCTGGTAAAGACGGTATACGCACTTTTGAACATCCTGTCGCCCGGCTTCAACCTCTATTGAATAAATGGATCCAGGCTGGTAAAATAGAAGAAGCGGTGGAAGCCGTAAATCAATATTTCCTGAATGCAAAGGCGAAAATCCCTACTGACAGTATGCTGTTCAAAGCAGGCATTGCCATGCGGGAGGCAAATGGCTCCATACCGGTAAATCAGGTATCGGCGGCGGCGCATGCAACTGTGCGTACCCTCGAAAGGAAATTCAAGCAAGCTGCCGGTTACACCGTTAAAGACGTGTCAAGCGTGATGCGTTTTCAGCAGGTACGGAACCAGTTATGGATGAATCCGGATTCCAACCTGGCCGGCCTGGCTCATGAACTGGGCTATACAGATCAATCTCACCTGGGCAAAGAATTCAAACGCTACACCGGCACTACTCCTGCCGCATTTGCACGAAAAGTAAAGAAAGAAAAACAGGTTGGCAACGATTTTGTCGCGTTTATACAAGCCTGACGCGAACGCATTCCTCAATTTTGTGTATCAATCATTCTATATGAAAACTACACAAGATCATCCTATACACGATGTGATCATCTCCGGTGCTGGCCCTGTAGGGCTGTTCCTCGCCTGTGAACTGGCCCTGGCCAAATGTTCCGTTTTAATATTGGAAAAGGCTGCCGATCCGCATTCGCCGCTGAAGCAACTTCCTTTCGGCATCCGCGGGCTTTCTTCGCTTACCATTGAAGCGCTTTACCGGCGAAGAATGTTAAACGAATTGGAGCTGTACAAGCGTCTTAAAAATCCCCATCAAAATGCCAAACAAGGTCCCCGTCGTCAGGTAGGGCATTTTGCCGGTATCCCATTTCATGAGGGTGATATTGATGCTTCACAATGGGAGTATCGCCTGCCTGGTTCAACCGATACCAGTTTGATCTCTGAAATGCAGGAGCTTGAAACTGTGTTTGCGCGCCGCGCAGAATCCCTGGGTGTAACAATCAAACGTGGGCTTGCTATTACCGGCTTTCAGCAAACCGGGGACGGCGTAACTGTTCATTCAGGTGAACAATCTTTCCATAGTAAATGGCTTGTGGGCTGTGATGGAAGCCGTAGTGTTGTTCGCAAGATGGGCGGTTTTGAATTTGCCGGTACGGAACCGGAATTTACAGGCTACACTGTCCTGGCTGATATTTCCGATCCGGAAAAACTTAGTCCAGGCCGAAACGTTACCCCAACAGGCATGTACGTGCAATCGCAGCCGGGTTACATACTTATTCAGGATTTTGATGGCGGCGCATTTCATAATTCAGAAAAGCCGCTTACGCTTGAACATGTGCAGGAAGTACTACGCCGCATTTCGAATACGGACGTTACCATCACAGCCCTGCATACTGCAACCACCTGGACTGACCGTGCCCGACAGGCCACCTCCTACCGAAACGGACGAATACTGTTGGCCGGCGATGCCGCGCATATTCATGCACCGTTGGGTGGCCAGGGCTTGAACCTTGGATTGGGCGATGCCATGAACCTTGGCTGGAAACTCGCCGCAACTATTCAGGAAAAAGCGCCGGAAGGTTTGCTGGATAGTTATTATGCTGAACGATACCCAATCGGTGCACAGGTGCTGGATTGGTCGCGCGCCCAGGTGGCCATCATGCAACCAAACCCAGCTGCACGTGCACTGTATGCAGTTCTCCGCGACCTTATAAATACGCGCGATGGCGCCACCTATATGGCAGCACGAGTATGGGGTATCAACATGCAGTATAATCTTGATAGCAACCACCGGCTCGCTGGTCGCAGCGTTCCCAATTTTGAGTTCGAAGATGGTGTGAAGATTGGAGAGCTCATGCATAATAGCCAGGGAGTTCTGCTGGATTTTGATGGAAATGTGTCACTTAAAAAATTGGCGAGCGCATATGGAGATCAGATTAGGTATGTTTCCTGTAATGCAAAAGACCGGTTAGGGGTAAGTGCTTTGCTGATCCGCCCCGATGGAATTATCGCCTGGGCTGCCGACAACGATCCGGATTATAATGAGCTACAACTGGCGGCTGATCGCTGGTTTGAACGCATCTCATAGTTGGCTCTGATGCTATACTATTTCTCCTGAATGTTTATTCATATTACAGCAACCCGCATAAAATTGATTGTATGCGGGTTTTTTATGCGGTTAATT
The DNA here is from genome assembly GCF_045805085.1 of Niastella sp. Lineage (NCBI taxonomy): Bacteria > Pseudomonadati > Bacteroidota > Chitinophagia > Chitinophagales > Chitinophagaceae > Niastella > Niastella sp. The sequence continues at coordinate 33,036 of NZ_JBJMLX010000184.1, read as the reverse complement.
TGAATAAACAGGTTTACCCTATGAGGTACAAATTTGAACCTCTATATGTGCATCTTCTACTCTAACCCAGACCAAGCCCAGACCAAGCCCAGAGAAAACCCAGACGAACCCCAGTAATTGCCTGCGCTTGATATGTGTTTAGTGTACATTGTGTTAAATATTATTTTGCATTTAAATATAAAGAGGCTATATTCGGTTAATAATAAGGGTTACTAAATCATTTATTATGGCCAGATATACTAATGGGATCAATGGTCCATTCAAGGGTAAAGTAGGTACAGTAATAGGGTCATCCTGGAAGGGTGTTCCCTATATGAAATCATTGCCCGACAAACGCACTATTCCGCCGCATGAAAAAGAACAGCAGAACCGTAACAAGTTTGCCATGGCGCACCGGTGGTTGAAGCCTGTTACAGATTTTGTGCGGGCTGGCTTTAAAGGCTACAGTGAAAAAGTGGAAGGCTTTATCGCTGCAAAATCCTGGTTGTTGAAAAATGCGTTTGAAGGCGAGGGAGAAGCAATGGCTATTAATCCATCACGGGCGAAAGTAAGTTATGGCGACCTTCACTTACCTGCTAACATTACTGCAATTAAATCAGCACCTGACGAATTGCAAATAACTTGGGATGTTCCGAAAATGGATGACGATGCCTATGACCAGATCATGATCCTGGCCTATGATATAGAGCATGGCGTGGCTGAATGGAACATCACCGGTCAGTTCCGAAATGCCGGGCGCGACACCCTTAATCTTTTTCCATCTTCATTTGAAATGATCTACCACATCTATGTGGCTTTTGTTGCTGCAGATAGAAGCCGGCAGTCTGATAGTGTTTACCTGGGCACTGTTAGCAATAATCCTGAGTGAGAAGACAGCGCATTGCTTAAAGATATCTTTCCATCTAAATGGCGTTCCACCAGGCGCCATTTTTATTTTGTCCAGATCTGCCCTCTATAATGTCCAATTAGGACCCTGTGAAAGCTATAATTAGACAATACCTTTGTTATAACACCACTAAAAATTAAAACAATGACAACCCAACAAGCTATATTGACCACGCAGGAAGTAGCCGCCCGATTTAATGAGCTGGCTCAACAGGAAAAATGGTTCCAGATCCAGGAGGAGTTTTTTGCAGACAATGTAAAAAGCATAGATCCGCCGCAATCTCCCTATATGGGCTATGCTGAGGGCAAAGATGCCGTTCGCCGGAAAGGAGAGGAATTTGTAAGCCGGATAACAGACCTGCACAGGGCCTATACCAGTGAACCGATTGTTACCGGCAACCATTTTGCCGTGGTAAGGGAAATGGAAGTAACGGTGCAGCCACATGGCAGAATTCAATTAAACGAGATCATGCTGTATGAAGTAAAGGACGGCCAGATAATATCAGAGCAATTCTTTTATTAAGAATATTATGTTTTAAATTATAAGGTACCCGCTGTAACCAGCGGGTTTTCTTAATTGCTAGCCGGCCAAAATAGGTTAGTCAATAGCCATTCTTTCCATTTGAATATAGAGTGCTGCATTGTAATTTCGGGTAATACAAATTGCCAGATTATCATGCATAATAACGATTCGATCTCGCGCCGCCAGTGGTTGGAATACCTGAAGCTTCCGGCACTGGCCGTTGCCGGTGCTGCTTTACCTGCCATAGCTGTACAGGCAGCTCCTGCACCTACCCAATACACCAGTGACAATGTACCTGGCGCCCGTATTTTCAATGTGTGCGATTTTGGCGCCAAAGGCGATGGAAAAACGCTTAATACAAAAGCCATACAGGCTGCTATTGATACCTGCAATAAAGAAAATGGCGGTACGGTGCTGATACCGGCAGGCGATTTTATTTGCGGCACGGTAGAGCTGAAGTCGAATGTAACCTTGCACCTGTCGGCACAGGGGCGATTGTTGGGCAGTACCCGTCGCGAAGATTATGTGGCGGGCAAAGGAGTACCATCAGGAAACGGGAATATCGTTTTCGTTTATGCGGTAAATGCAGTAAACATTACCATTGAAGGAAGAGGTACCATCGATGGAAATGGCCAGGCGTTCTATAATGGGAAAGGTGATAATACAGGTCCGGGTCAACATGGAGTGGGCGGCAATTTCGATCGCCCGCATTTGATCGTGTTCTATGAATGCACCAACTTCCTGGTAAGGGATGTTTTTCTTACGCGCAGCGCCTACCATTGTTTTCGCATTCTGCATTGTAAACAGGTGCAGCTACAGGGTATCAGAATATACAACCGTGTAAACAGGAATAATGATGGCTTTCATTTTAACGACAGTCAATACGTGCATATCACCAATTGCGATATCCAATGCCAGGACGATGCCTGCGCCCTTTTTGGCAGCAACCAGTTTGTTACTATAACCAACTGCAGTTTTAGTACGCGCTGGTCAATATTCCGTTTTGGCAGTGGCGAAGCGCAAAACATTGTAGTGAGTAATTGTTTGATCTATGAAACATATGGCTGTCCGGTAAAGATCAGTTCAGGGAATGCCCGGGTGGAGAACCTTAGTTTCTCGAACATCATTATGCGCAATGTAACAGGGCCCATTGGTATTGCCTTTACCGGCAAAAATAATGGAGGAAATGATACTGGTGATACGCCTTCCTTTGTGCGCAATATTTCATTCAATGGCATCCGGGCAACCGTAGTGGAGAAACCGGTTGATCACCCTGATATTGCTTTTGGCGTAAAGGTGTTCGATGGTGAGATCAATTCCTGCATAACATTGAATGGTGTTGGTAAGGCATTCCTTGAGAATATCAGCTTTACCGATGTACATGTTACGTACGCCGGTGGCGGAACAAAAGAGCAGGCGTTAAAACGGGAAGTGCCCCAGGTGGCCGCTGAATATTTCGGCGTGTGGGGAACAGCGCCGTTTGGTCCGCCGGCATATGGTATGTATGCCCGTAATGTAAAAAATCTTACGCTGAATAACGTGCGCTTTGATTATGAAAAGCCCGATGCCCGCCCGGCTGTCATATTCGACAATGTGCAGGATGCTTCCGTAATGGGCTTAAGCGCACAGGGAAGCGCCGACTCGGAACTCATCAGGATCATAAACTCAAAAGATGTATTGATCGCCGCTTCCCGGGTGTTAAGCAATGCTGCTGTATTTTTACAGGTAGAAGGCGGCGCCAGCGAAGGCATAGTTGTAAATGGTGGGGATACCCGAAAAGCATTAAAACCTCTGGTGCTTGATAAAGGAGCCGGAAAAGATGCGGTGGCGATGGGATAAAAAGAGAAATATTAATTGTTGTTATAACATTACTGGCCCTCCCGATGCATCGGGAGGGCTTTTTTATTTATACAGGCCCTGCACGCTTTTGGGGTAAAACTGCACGCATATGGCCCAAAACTGCACACTTACTAAATGGCATCTGGCTTATATAATTTTTTTTCTATTTTTCGGCCGCTTAATTATATCCTATGAAAGTTATACCAATACAAATAATCTCCATGGCTGATAAATCTTGTGCGTATACACATTTTAGCAATAATTAAATCCTTAATTTTTATTCGTCTCTTATGAAGCAATTTTTTCTCATGTTGAGCATGGGTCTGGTAATTATGTCCTGTCATAAAAAGGACAGTGATGCACCCTCTTTTCTGAATTTTAATGTAGGTACCCTTTCCTTACCACCTGTTCCGGGCGCTTCGGCAGATCTGATCGTAGAATCAAATCTCGACTGGCAGGTATCTGTAGCCGCTGGAACTGATTGGTTGCAATTGAGCAAAACAACAGGTCATGGTAACGATACCATTCATGTTACGGTAATTAAAGAAAACCAGAATGCGGCGGCGCGTTCTGCTGTTGTTACCGCTGTACCTGTTAATTCGGGGATCAATTTACAGGCGCAGGCGACTGTAGAACAAAAACCGTATAATGTACAATTGTTATCGCAAAAAACATTTGGCGGATCAGGTGAGGACTTTATTTCTGATGTAGTATCTACTCCGGATGGCGGCTTATTTTTGGCCGGTATAACCAGCAGCAATAAAAGCGGCGATGTGGGCGCCAATCATGGTGATCGCGACGTCTGGATGATCAGGTTAAACAGCAACCGCGATACGGTGTGGACCCGTGTTATGGGCGGCGCAAACTATGATGGAGCCTCAAGGGCTATTGCTACTGCAGACGGTGGTTTTGCAATTGCCGCTTATACCGATAACGCGTTTGGTTACGGCGATTGGTGGATCATAAAATTGAAAAGCAATGGTGATACTGCCTGGACAAAATCAATAGGTAGCACTTATGATGATTATGCCGAAGATATAGTCGCTACCGCGGATGGCGGGTTTGTTGTGGTTGGTGGCTATTCCACTTCTGTACATAATGAAGATGTGATGGTGGTGAAATTTAACAATAATGGAGACATAGCCTGGCAAAAAACATATGGAGGGTCAAGCTATGATAGAGCAGATGCAGTTACTGTTTATCCCGATGGATCCATGATGATAGCAGCCTCTACATCGAGCAATAATTCCGGTGATGTAGGCGCCACTCATGGATATATGGATTATTGGATCTTAAAATTAAATGCGAATGGCGATAAGGTATGGGCGAAGGCCTATGGCGGTAGTCAATATGACACTCCTTTTGAGTTAGCAATTACGGCCGATGGCGGCGCCATTATTACAGGTTCAAGCAGCAGTAGCCAGTCTGGTGATGTAACAGGCGCCAACCATGGAAAGGCCGATCTGTGGGTAGTGAAAGTGAATGCGAATGGCGATATGGAATGGAACACATTGCTTGGCGGAACCGGTACAGAGGAGGATTGCGTGGTAAAAGCTACTCCTGATGGCGGTTACTTAATAGCATGCGATACAGATTCAAAAGATGGCGATGTTGGCGCAACACAGGGATCGAACGATCTGTGGGTGCTTAAACTGAACACCAGCGGTAAGATCCTATGGAGTAAAACATTTGGTGGAACAAGATATGAAGAAGCAACCAGCCTGTTGTTGAATACTGATGGCAGCTTTTATGTTACCGGTTATAACGAAAGTGTTGGGGGAGTTGATACAGGAGATGGATGGCTGTTGAAACTTAAAGATTACTAAACAATAGTTCATTTATAAAAAAGTCCTCCCCATATGTAGGGAGGACTTTTTATGGCTATTGACGAGAAACGCCTTTATACATCTGCCTCTTTTTTAGGCGTGGGCTTCAGCACGGCAAAACCTTTTTTACCATGCACCAGCATTTTTAAGGTTCTTCTTCTTAGAGAGATAGCGATGGTGCCCTGGCCTTCTTCGGCCATTTGCCGGTAGCCCGACAGAATATCTTTGTACGACAATACACCCAGCACACTATTATTGGTGCGGTCAACCACCGGCAACACATCCACATTTTCCGAAGCCATTAACTGCACCGCTGTTTTTAAAGTATTGCGCGGTGAGATCACCGTGGCCTTTCTTTTAATGAGCGTTTGAATGGGTTGCGTTATCTCATGATGCATGCTGAACAAATTGGAAGCGCTTACGATGCCTTTGAAGATGCCTTCATTGTTCACCACGATATAATAATTTCTTTGTTGATCTTTCTGCTGTTCTAAAAAAATCCTTACTTCTTTCACACTGGTATCTCCATTTATTACAGTAGCATCTGACAATACCTGTTCTACAGTGATCTTTTCCAGTACATCGGGCTGATAAATATCTGGTGTTTTAACGCCGCGGCGGGCGATCTTTTCAGTCATGATGGTATTTTCCATCAGGAAGTACGACACAATATAGGCAGCAATACAACCGGCCAGCAAGGGAAGTAAAGCATTTTCCTGCCCCGTGGTTTCAATGGCGAAAATGATAGAGGTAAGCAAAGCCCGTGAGGCGCCTGCAAACATGGCCGACATCCCAATTAATGCGGCCATTGAAACGTTGATGCCTGCCTGTGGAAAGATGGCCATGGCGGCAATGCCCAAGGCGGCTCCGGTGGCGCCCCCAATAGTTAATAAAGGCGCCAGTGTACCCCCCGAGGTTCCACTGCCCAATGCAATGGCCCAGGAAATAAATTTCATAACCGCCAGCGATACGATCAGTTGTAAGGTCATTTGCCCGGATAATACGTGCGTGATATTCTCATACCCAACACCCAGTGTATATGGTGCAAAATAGCCTACTAAACCTACTGCCAAACCGCCGATGGCCGGCCACCAGGCCCAATGGACAGGCAGCTTTTCAAAAGCATCTTCAATAAGATATACTATTTTGGTTACGCCGGCAGCCAGCAATCCGATAGCAATACCTATTATACTGTAGGTAATCAGCGCCATATTGGAAGGTGATTCCATTACAGGTGATGGAAAAACAGGTCCGGCTTCAAACAGCAAATGATGGCCGGCTGCACCGGTAATACAGGCTAATGCTACAGGTATTATTGAACGGGGTGAAAATTCAAACAGTAATAATTCAATGGCGAGAAAGATGGCGGCTACCGGGCTGCCGAATATGGCCGACATACCAGCTGTAGCACCGGCTGTAAGCAGGATCTTTCTTTCATAAGCGCTTATGCGGAAGAGTTGTCCGATGGTGGAACCCAGGGCCCCTCCTGTTGCAATGATCGGGCCTTCTGCACCAAATGGGCCACCGGTACCAATGGAAATGGCCGAGGAAAGCGGTTTCAAATAGGTTATGCTGGGTCTTATCTTACTGTTGTTGGTCAGGATCTGCTCCATGGCTTCGGGAATACCATGTCCGCGTATAGCTTTTGAGCCGTATAAAGCCATCAATCCTACGATCAATCCACCAATGGCCGGAACAATGATCACGAACAGGCCATAATGATGGCCGCCGGGATTGCCGGGCGCCACCGACCAGGTATGATTAAATGCAAGATTGGTGAAGAGGTTAATGAGGTATACCAGTCCCTTTGCAATAAAGCTGATGCAAATGGCCACTGCTACAGCGAACCCTGATAGCATGGCAAGTCTTTTTTTATTACCTGCCTGCGCCTGGTTCATGTCATTAAGGCTCATTGTTTCGTCGAGCGATACAGAGATGGGGATACGATTGTGTGAATGTTTAGCTGTATGATCCATTTATTCGATGTTAGGTTCGTTTACCAGTTTTTGCAAGGCAATCGTATTATTTATTTTTATTCGCTTACCAGTTGAAGTAATGATGTCTTCGGCCACGAGATTGGTAAATAATTTAAAAACCGTCTCATAAGTGGTGCCTGCATAGGAGGCAATATCCTGCCGGCTGATAGGTATGCTGATGTATTGTTCCGTGTCGGTTCCAAACAGACTGGCTATTTCCAGCAATGCCTGGGCGATTCTACTTTTTACTTCCATTAAGGCAAGGTCGCGCATGCGTTTCTCCGCATTTTGCAATTCAATAGCATACACCTGCAATAAGCGATATGTAAATACAGGATTGGTTTGTAGAGTGGCTTGCAGAAAGTTGTAGGGAATATAACAAACTTTTGAGTCTTCCAGGCAGGTAGCGGAAACAGGAAATACCTGGGTGGCGCCAAAACCGCGATGTCCCAAAACATCACCCGCTTTGGCAAAGCGAACAATCAGTTCCCGTTGGTCACCCCATTGTTTATGCACTTTTACCGAGCCTGAGGTTATAAAATAAATGCCCTCAACCGGGTTGCCTTCTTTGAAGATAATGGTGCCTTTTTTCAACTGTAACGTCTTCTTTTTGATCGCGATAAGCTCTTTCCAATCTGATAAACAATGCTTACATAAAAAGCAACTGGTCAGGTCGCATGAATTGTCAGGCATGGCGCAAAATTAAGGATTATTTGTATAGAATGAAATATTAAAAATATTGCTTTGGAAATGTTATTTGTTAAAAAGAACTAATTTTGTGTATCAAAACATTGCGAGGGCAATGTTTTACTCTCCCTTCAGAACGACCTGTTTTTGCAGCCTGAGACTTCATTTTTTATTAATAAACATAAGGTTATGAATTCTTCATATCTGACTACTTTCTCAAAAGCCCTGTTAACCGGTGTGTTTGCAGGCATTTCCGCCACCTTTATCTGCATCATTTACAACGTTATTTTCAGGGATGAAACCAGTTACCAGTTGTTCAATCTGATTAATGTTTCGTCGCTCATCTTCGGAGTAAATATTGCGTTTATGTTAATTGGGGTCATTTATTACTGGTTCATTAAATACCTGAAGCGGAGCGGTGAAATGATCTATATAGGGGTGTTTGTCTTGATCACTATTATTGGTATTATTAAAACCTCCGGTATTCAACGCACAGATGATCAGGTAGCGAATGTACAGTTCCATCACCTGTTTATTGCCATGATAATTATATGGAGCCTTGCAGCTTCTGTTGGTATTCCTGTGATGTTTCACAGCAAGCGTTTTGAAGAGCATGTATTATAAAAACGGGACTTTTTTCAGGAACTCATTTTTATACACTCTCCCAACAGGTATTGATACGTCTCCTATCAATACCTGTTCTGTTTGCACACTTTTTATTTTTTCCAGTGCTACGATAAAGGATTTATGCACACGCGCGAATTTGTTCTCGGGCAGTTTATCCTCCATATAGCTAAGCCTTTCGGATGCAACAAATACTTTTTGCGGGGTGTGAACTTTTATAAAATCTTTAAGTCCCTCGATGTATAGAATGTCTTTTAGGAAAATTTTTGTCTGTCCTTTCCCTATTTTCAGAAAAATATAGGCTGTTTCAAAGCTGTCGGGAATGCCGGGTTTTTCTACGGGCACATTATTATAGAAATGGAACCTGGAAATGGATTTCATAAACCGTTCCTGGGTAATAGGTTTTAAAAGATAATCCATAACATCCAGTTCAAACGCTTCCACCGCGTATTCCCGGTAGGCAGTGGTGAGTATGATCTTCGGACAAACCTTTAATGACCTGATCAGTTCCAACCCCGAGACCCTGGGCATTTGAATATCCAGAAAAATCAAGTCAACGGTATTCTTTTGTAAAAAGTTGAAGCCATCCAATGCATTGTCAAATGAGGCCAGCAGCTCAAAATCGGGTAGGTTGGCAAGATGCATCGCTATCAACTCCCTGGCCGGCTGTTCATCATCTATAACAATACATTTTATCATTTACTGACCATTATTTTTATGATCACCAGGTACGAGTGCAGGCCTTCCACCATCTTCCATTCATGCGTATCCGGATAAATTAATTGTAAGCGTTGCTGTACATTTTTTATTCCAATGCCGTCGTTTTTAGGATCGCCTGGTTCAATCTTTCCCTCAACGCTGTTTTCAATTTTTATAGAGAACTGATCTTCCTGTCTTACAACATCTATCCTTATCCAGCCGGGGCTGATTGAATTGGCGATGCCATGTTTGAAACAGTTTTCAACCAGCGGTAATAGCAACAGCGGGGCAATATAAAGTTCGTTTATTTCGCCATATATGTTTACTGCTGCATCCAGCTTACTCCCATACCTGTTCTTCTGTAATTCAATGTAGTGCTTTAAATAAGCGAGCTCGGAAGTGAGTAGAACGAATGGCTGTTTGGCCTCATACAGGTTATAATTCAAAAAGCTTGATAAATGTGCCACCAGTTTCGCTGTTTCCGGACTTGTTTTTAAAGCGGTTGAATAAATATTGTTCAGGGCATTAAAAATGAAATGCGGTTGCACCTGCGATTTTAACAATTCCAGTTCGGCCATTGTTTTCTGTTGTAACAGGCTTTGGGCTCTCTGCTTTTCTTCGTACCACGCCTGTACAAAGTAAAACAGGGCATACACGCCTGCGATCAGGTACAGGTTCACCAGCTCAACAATCAACTTGCCGAATGAGAGCAAAGGTATTTTTTGCGCTGCCGGGTAAAACTCCGGATAAATTATATAATAGTTTATGTTCCTCCTGATCAGCAACAGGATCAATGTCACGGTTATTTGAAAGAACCAGAATTTTAGCCGCTCGCCTTTATTATAAAATTTCTTTATAAAAACATGAACTGTTAGGTAGGAGATGATAAACGATAAGGGTAGCGCCATGCAGGCATTTACAAAATAGAGTCGATAGTCTCCCGACAGGGCAGCCAACCCGAACCACTCGTATAAAAAGTACAGCAGCCAGAAGATCAGATTGAAAATAATTCCCCTGTTTGGTTTTTGCATTGCCTGGTTCCCTCACTTTTAGTTAACAAACTTAGGATTTAAGCACTGTCTGGGGTGGTGCATTTTCGACCAACTCCGGAAATTTCAGACCAACTACCGACGGCGAATTAATCGGGCGTTCACCGGGAGGGTGATACAAGTGTTGGGTATTAAAAATAAATTTGGGGTACAAGTTATAAACAACCATCCATGAAAAGAGTATATAGCATCGATGTGCTCAGGGGAATTGTAATGGTCATTATGACATTGGACCATGTGAGAGACCTGTTGCATACAACCGCTATCACCCAGCAACCCACTGATTTAAACACCACTACACCAGTGTTGTTTTTTACCCGTTGGGTCACCCATTTGTGCGCCCCCACATTTGTTTTTCTTTCCGGCGTATCTGCTTTTCTCTCCATGAAGCGTACAAACGATCTGCATGCTTCAAAACGATTTTTATTGACGAGAGGTTTATGGTTGATTGTGCTGGAGTTTACACTGGTGGGGTTTGGTGTATGGTTCGATATTCATTTTGCCGTACTCTTCTTCAATGTAATTGCTACCATTGGTCTTGGGTTTATTGTGCTGGCTCTGCTGCTTAAGTGCTCACCCAAAACAATTGCGGTTATGGGGTTATGCATCCTGTTCCTGCATAACCTGGCGCCATTGGTGCCCGGCGATGAAAATGGATTATTTAAACAACTGTTGATGCCGTTGTTTTCGCCTGCCTCCTACCCATTGGGCAATGGCAGAACGTTTATCATCGGTTATCCACCGATCCCCTGGCTGGGAATAATGCTTTTGGGGTTTGCAGGCGGCCGCTTTTTTGAACTGGAAACGCAGCAACAGCGGTCGTTGTTTTTAAAGACCGGTTTGGCCGCCATTGGATTGTTTATACTACTCCGGTTCATCAATGTATATGGTGACCCTGCACCCTGGTCGCAACAAAAGAATGGCTTGTTTACCTTTCTCTCTTTTATAAATGTAACCAAGTATCCGCCTTCACTTCAGTTCGGTCTGTTGTTTTTGGGTCTCCTGTTCCTAATAGCGGCGGCCATTGCCGGCATAAAAAATAAATGGACAGAATTAGTTTGCGTATATGGCAAAGTGCCGCTGCTTTATTTTGTGCTGCACTGGTACCTTATTCATCCGCTTGTTTTTATAATGGTATTTCTACAGGGCTTTACAAGCGCTGATCTGGTTTTTGGTTTTAATTTTGGGAGACCAAAATCAGGCAGCGGATTACCGCTATGGGCCATTTACTTAGTGTGGATGGCTATTGTTATAGCCATGTATCCGCTGTGTAAATGGTATGGGCGATACAAAGAAAGAAATAAAGGAAAAATGTGGGTGCGATTACTATAATTTTTTTAACCAATCCTGTTCTTTGGTTGTTAAGGCTGACATGTCAGGTTGGTCTCAAAAGAAAAGGTGAATTAATTACAAGAACAGTCACGCTGCACAATTGGGAGGGCGACGGCAAAATACCCAGGTCTTCAAAACCCCTGTGGCAGGAACTGGAAAAAGGTACCTGGTACGTGCGGTTTTGTCGTATTAAAAATGCAGATACGCTGCGGCAACTATTCAGCGATATCCGTAACGCCCGGGCGGTGATCTGGGAAATGCGCGGTTATCCCAATTATAATGTTAGTGCGGCGTTGTATAAATTTCTCTTTCCGGTAAAAACAACATTTACCGGGGAAAGAAATGCATGGGATTATTATCCGGGCGCATTTGTAAAGGGTTCATTTGAGTTTATGCCGGAAGGCAAAGAATCCCTGATCTATAATGGGCCGCTGATAATTTTGGTTGATGAGCAAACCCAAAGCCTAAGCGAATCGGTAGCGATGGCGTTAAAGCAACGTGCAAACTCCTATACAATAGGCAGGCAAACAGCAGGCACTACCGGCAATATCACCTGGCTTACTTTACCGGGCGCCCTGGAAGTAAGTTATACGGGTGTAGGCGTGGTAGGTGCACAGGGAAGCTTTCGTGAGGGAAATGGTATCAAACTCGACCTGGATGTACCAGCCCGCCGGGATTATATATTACAGGGAAGGGATGCTATATTGGAAAAGGCAATTTCTTATGCCCGGAGATTACAGTAAGAATCAGGCCGGGGCGCCTTAACAATTCCGTCTGACCATTTGTTATTACCTTTGATTTGTATAAGTGCTTAATTGATCGTATTTCAATTGTAATACAATGGATAAGAAAATTCCCACCGAGAGCCTGTTGGATTATTATGCCAGAACGGGGCATGCCATCACAAAAGATCATTTACCCATTACGAGTGAATCGGGTCATTTCAATGTGCGGCTTACGACCGTTTGTTGCGGGAAAACTCCTTTTAACCGGCGGGATTATTTAAAAATATGTATATGTACAGGTTCGGGCCGGGGCAGCGGTACACTGGTATATGACGACCGGGAAATACAGTTGAGCCAGCCCTGTATCATTTTTACCCATCCATCTGTACCTGCTTCCGTTGAGATCACAAAAATGAGCCGCTATAACTGCATCTTCAATAAACAATTTATAGAGGGGCAAATGTCGCCTGATGTGCAGTATGCAAGCCCGTTGTTTAATGCCTCCCTGTTCCCGGTTATAACGCTTACTGAAGAGGAATTAGACAGGATGAATGGCTACTTTGCGGAAATGAAACGATTGCAGGAATCGGATTACGTGTTTAAATGGGATATGATCCGCAACATTCTGCAGTTACTGATCCATGAAGGAATACGGTTGCAACAGCAACAGGTTTTACAAAATGGTGTTGTTCGCGACCGCCTGGTGAATTCATTCTTTTCCCTTTTGAATCAGCAATTCCCGGTTGATTCACCTGAGAATTCGTTAAAATTATTAACACCTGCGCATTTTGCCGACCAGTTGCACGTGCATGTGAACCATTTAAATAGTGTTATTAAAAAGAATACGGGAAAATCGACCCGGGTTATTATTCACGAACGCATTGTTGCCGAGGCCAAGGCCTTGTTACGCAATACCAGCTGGAATGTGGCTGAAATTGGCTATGCGCTTGGGTTTGAGTATCCTTCTCATTTTAACAAATACTTCAAGCAATTTACTACGGTGACGCCTATGGAGTTCCGGCAGACCAATATGGCGGTAGCCCTGGCCCTTTGATTTGTATAATCATCCCTTTGAATGGTATAATCGTGTTTGTGTTCCGGTTGATTAATTTTACATCGTCAATTAAAAGATATCAACCATGAGGAGCATTACACAATCGAGGATACGTTCAAACACCTATATGGCATTAGGCCTGATCCCGCTTTCCGGCTTTGCTATGGATGTTTATATACCATCGCTGCCGGATATGGCGCTGCAGTTACACACAACGCCTGCAGCTATTCAATTAACCCTTTCTTTGTTTATCATTAGTTATGGGATTTCCCAGCTGATAGTTGGCGGCTTGCTCGACAGCTATGGTCGTTACTGGCCAACCATGCTCTCCATGCTGGCATTCAGCGCCGCCAGCTTCGCTATAGCTTTTGCACAAAATATTAATGTGATATATGCCATGCGGATCGTTCAGGGCTTTACGGTAGCCGTAATTGTCGTGGCCAAACGATCGTTTTTTGTGGATGTATATAAAGGAGAAGAATTGAAGAAATACACCAGTTTGTTTTCTGTTATCTGGGCAATAGGACCAATTGTGGCGCCCTTCCTGGGTGGCTTTTTTCAAACAACCTGGGGCTGGACTTCCAACTTTATCTTCCTGGGCATATTTAGTTTAGGTTTCTTTTTAATTGAAGTGCTCATAGGTGGAGAATCGCAAAAACAGGCACAGCCATTCAGTGTTCGTACCATTCTTGGTACTTATGGCAAGATGATAAAAACGCCTGACTTTACCGCCGGGATGATAATTCTTGGGCTTGCCTATGCGATGATCCTGTTGTATGGTATGGCCAGTCCGTTCTTGATAGAACAACGTTTACATTTTAATCCACATGTAACCGGTTACTGTGCCCTGTTTTCAGGTGTTTCAGTAATGGTGGGCGGTACTTTGTCGAGACTGCTGATCGCAAAACCTTTTGTGAAGAAACTGATGTTTGCTTCTATTGTGCAACTGGCAGCATTAGCGGTGCTGATTACCCTGACCACTTTTTATCAGAATTTACCTACGCTGTTGCTGTACGTTTTCCTGGTGCATAGTACAGGTGGATTTATTTTTAATAACCTGATGTCGTACTGTTTGATCCGTTTTCCGCAATATGCAGGTAAAGCAGCTGGTTTGGTAGGCGGCGGATTCTCTGTAGTGACTTCGATCTTAAGTTCATTACTGGTAAATTTTTTAAGTATAACCAACCAAACAGTACTGGGCATTGGTTATGGCGTATTGGTAGTTGGAGTTTTGTTCACCATTATAAGAACGAAATGGATAGTAAACGAAAGACCGGCATCAAGTGAAAACGCACAACGCAGTCCGGCAACTGCTGCAGCGTAAAGATGAGATTTGAGATGTAAGCGAGTATATATATTGTTTGTTTAGGACAACAAAACCCCGATGGTACCGTCGGGGTTTGTTGTTTTTAACAGGGTTAAATATTTAATTTTTTTTATCTTTTTGTGGTACGAAATTCGCAGCTGACCCAACCATCAACCCCAGTAGTATGAAGTATGTATTTTTCCTGTCCCTTGTTTTTTCGTCCAGTGTTATTGTAGAAGCAAATCCGGCCATTCGGGTTCCTGAAAAACGGGTGTCTGCGGTGGTCACCCTTTCAACAGATTATTCGGGCATGGCGAATGATGTGCTTAAAAATGTTAACGAGCACCGCCGTAAAAAAGGTTTATCTCCTCTAGTAATGAATAATGTAATGAGTGCGGAAGCCTTAAAGCATAGTCAAAATATGGCGTCGCGCCGTACTTCCTTCGGACATAATGGTTTCGACGGCCGTTCAAACAGGATCTCTTCTGCCATAAGTGGCATTTCAGAAATAGGCGAGAATGTTTCCATGGGTAGCACTTCTGCCAAAGAAGTGGTAGATAACTGGTTAAGAAGCGCTGTGCATAGAGAAAATATAGAGGGTCGCTACAAAATAACCGGTATTGGTATTGCGGCCGATAAAAGAGGCATTTTATATTTCACGCAGATCTTTGCCATGAACTAGTTAAAGAAAAAGCAGGCTATTGCTCGTACTGATATTGAATTCCGTTTGCGAAGGGCGTCCACCAGCAGGCTTTTTGGCCGCATGATTTTAATGCATTGTTAGCCCAGGTATTACAGGTATGAAATAAACTGTATCTGCCTTTTGCTTCATAAAAGGCGTCGTGATCGCCATAAGGTTTGGCTGTTGAGATAGCTATGGGCTGACCGGCAGCAGTTGTTTGCAAACTGTTTTGAATGAACGTGATTAACCGCTGGTATTGCTCATTGGAGAGTTCCACCTTTACACAGTTCTTTCCTTCTTTTACTTTTTTAAGATAGTTGGTATGTACGGCGGAAGTGCTTAACCAGAAGGCTGCTTTAAAGGCGGTGCTTGCTTTCAGATCGGCCCAGGTAGGCGTTTCCAGGTAAAAGCCTTTATCACCCCAGCCAAAGGAAATGTAGTTGAATGCTGTATCGCAGGTGCGGGTATTGGTATACAGTATACTTTGGCTCCAGTCTTTCAGCTCTGTTTTAACGGGAAGTATCAGATCGGTATGTACAGGGCTTGTTTTTATGTATACAGGAACCTGGTGAACGTTATTGGCTTCAGCTTTTACGGTTACATGCGATAATGCCCAGGCACTACCCAAATACAGGAGAAGAAGCAGGACAATGGTTAAAAGGGTATAACCCGTGTATTTGAAAAATAGTCTCATGTGGTTATTGATCTCATCTTAATTCCGCGAACCGCATGAAAGTAACCTATTTTTTGATTAAATAACCTGTATGGATCTTAGTAAAGCGGATAGATTTAACAGATAGTTATCAAGTGCCGATACCCATTTACATGAACGGTAAATAGTTACCCGTATAATTCTTCCCGTACATTAACGGTATAAAGTTACCCGTATAATTCTTCCCGCATTTGTACTAATAAGCTTTCAATCCTGTCTTTATCAGGCATGGCTGGTAAAGGGCTTTCTTCATACGCTGTTCCTATACGTTGCATCAACGAATCGGCCATTACCAGCAGGTCATCATATTGATATTGACCGGTCTTTATGGATAACAGTTCCTCCCGGTTCAATCGTTTTATAGTGAGCTTTCCTTCGCGTAAGATCTCTTCGGCCACCTGCAACAACCGGATGGTGTGCATCATGTTCTTGGCATCATAACCCTTACCATGCGCTGCATTATCCTGGTAACGGGTTTCATTTCGCTTTTCTAGCCATTCCCGGTATTCGCGGTATTCTTTACAATATGAAGAATAGCTTTCCAGGTTGAAAAACAGGTAAGCGCTTTCTTTTTCGCCTTTAGGGATTGATGATAAGGAGACATCATTGGCCAATTCAGTACTTATAACGCCTCTGTACCGGTGCTGGTTAGCGGCATCATAAAATAAGGCATACAGTCCTTTTGAGTGCGGTATGCTGGTGAGCCCGCAATGTTCCTGTAAATAATTATTTTTTGCCAGCCATTCCCGTAATGGAATGGATTGATATCCTTCCAGGATGAAACAAAAATCAGGCACCGTTTTACGTACCGGGTCAACCGGGTTTACGATCTTCTTTTTATAGCCTCTCGCTTTTTTTATTTGTGTAAGCGCATAACCGGCAAAAGTTTCCCTGCACAATTTAGACAGGAACAGATCGAGACTCAACCTGTTCATGATGGGGTGTTTATACAAAATACAATCTTCAGGCGATGCCAACAGTTCCAGAATATTAGGGTTGTTACGGATCAGTAGTTCAACAAAACGGCCCAGCTCATAATACACTTCGTCACTGGTTTCATTGCTGATCTGCGGAATATATTCCAGACCATAAAACTGCGCTTTAGGCAAATAGTAAACACCCCTCAGATCTGTATCAGACTGAGCGGTGTTTAATCCATATGCTTTGCTGCCGCTGATGCATTCAAAAAGCAGCAGTCCCTTTTCTTTTATGTCATTGATGGTCATACCGGGTAATAGTATTTACAAAAAATGCATCCAGTGCATCAGCAGTAAACTGATCTCTTTTTAAATGCGTACTTGCTTCGCTGATGCGGGCAAATTCCTGATCGATGTATGATCTCAGCTCATCGCTGATGGTTATGATAAAACCTTCCGGTGCAGTGGCTTTTAACCCGATCAGATCGTGCACCTGCTTTTTTATACCGTCGGGCAGCAATGTCATTAACGGACCGATGGTCATGGGTGCAATGGATTGTTTTTCAAGGCACCATTTGGCTGCCAGCAGCGGGCGAAGTATATAGAACAGCTTCTTGATCTTTATTTCGTTCCCATTGTCAATTGACTCCATGGCTCCCCGGGCAATACCAAGGTAATGATGAATATTGGAAATCTGGCCAAAATAAGATTGACACAATGACCACAATTCATCTCTGAAACCTGGCAACTGCCCGTATACAATGGGCGACTGCAACCATTCAAACGGTGTAGTGTTTGATTTTCGCATCAGTTGCAACACCTTGCGAAGATCCCAGCCATACATATCCAGATCGCCACTGATGGCGAAGTTGAGATCGTATTCTCTGTCCATTACCGACAGGTAGTATCTGTAAGGGCGCACGTAAATGAACCGAACATCATAATCACTGTCCGGCGAAGGGAATTCCCAACCCCGGCTGCCTGATTCGCAGGCATACAGGATGCGGATGCCGTGCTCCTTTTCTACTGCTGCCAGTTTATCTATGATCAGTTGTTGCATATTATTCCGTTTTAAAAATGATCCTACCCTGGTATTCGGCTGCTATTACTTTGCCATAAACGATCTTCGTCCAGCCATTTTCAAAGCCATGGTTATTCGCTATCAGGTAACCTTTGTTGGTATCTTTCTTTACTACTTTATGTGCATCGATGTACCTGCCTTTTATTTTACAAAATACAATATCGCCAATGTTATAGTCTGATGCTTTTACAAAAGTTAGCAGGCTCCCATTTTTCAATATAGGCAACATGGAGTTGCCAAACGCTTTTAATTTTCCGGTTCCGGCTTCGTCTAAATCTGCCTTGAGCCGTTCATATTTGTTCATCTTATAAAAAAATTACGCATGTACCCCCGGTGAGACTCGAACTCACATACTCATCGCTGAGCTGTATGGCTGTAAATACGCTTCCCTACTAAGCAACAGGGCTTTTCGGTGCACTGTAAATTCTACCCATAATTTCGCGTAGATAGTACGGGGATTTCCATACACGCTGCGGTTCCAATTTTACCGCAGGCTTTTCCATTTAAGCTACGGGGGCTTATACCCCCGAAGCGATAAGCTTTGGGGGTTGTTATTAATCTATTAACAGCTTTGTTACTGCTGCCGTATTCTGTGCCCACTTGTTAGTGTACACTTCATCTGCTTTTGCTGGTTCTTCAACCAGTTGCAGTTGCTGGGCTTCGGCTTTTATTTTAAGCAATTGCCCGATGGTTAATTTGCTGTTCAGTTTTTTCAGCATGTTCTCTACCGTTCTGGTATCCAGGTTCTGTACAACCTGACCTGCAAATTGTAATTCCAGCCAAACGATCTCGCTTTTGGCAACATCCAGCACCCCGAACAACAATCCTTTGCTGGTATCATTCACTACCCGTACCTGATGTTGTACACAGGAAGGGTCATACGCTACACCTGATTTTTGAGAAACGGTCATTTTATGTTTGCTGTTCATCCAGCCCACTACCAGGTTAGGAGTTATACCACCGCTGCTGTATGCATTGCAGGTAAAGCTTACGTATAAAGCGCCTGCTTTTTGCAACTCGGGTATATTCATTTCAATGTATTCGGCTGTACCGATCTTGTTAGGAATATACCTGATATCACCGCTATGCTGACAACCAGTAACCGTCAGCGCGCTGTAGGAGCAGCGTTCGGTTCTGTCTTTATACGCAATCAAACAGCTCAGGTCCATATCCATATGCTGGGCAGGTAAACCGGCTCCCCATTGCATGAACAGGCGAACAGCGTCCCCTTCCACGGCAAACCGGGTACCCATTAACACAGCTGACAAATCCTGTACGGTTTCGCTTCTGTCACCTATTGAAACCGGTATTTTGAACAGCGTTGGTTCTATATACATGGTTTTACCGGTAGCGGCTATTTTGGCAAAACGGGTTTTAACCGCCAGTAAGCACAGGTCAGCGACAGCGTCCTTCATTTCCTGCAGCTGGTCATCGTTGTACAACGCCAGCATCCGGTTGGGCTGAATGTTCTTGTTTACGCCACCCAATGGTTTTACCACACGGGTATTATTTTTATCGAAATAGTTTTCGGCATACATCGCCAGCGTAAACAACAGGCGGGCCGGTACTTTATCGATGATATCCATAAAGGCCGCAATGGTAATATCGCTGCCAAACCACAGCATATTGGCGAACAGCGAGCGGGCAAATAACCCCGGACGCTGTTGCAATAAGGCAAAGGCGTTTGTAACATCATAGCGCAGCTTGTAATGTTCTATCCAACCCTGCCATACTTCGTAATCTTCTTTATAGAATTTATCCAGCAGATCACGCAGTTTATCATAGCCTTTCCGTTTGCTGTATTCAGCCAGGCGCAAAGCCCTGATAAAACGTACCCACATCCCGCGTTTAGGGTGCATCATTTCACACATTCTGGCGGTATCCTGGTTCATGTTATTTAACCAGGTAGCTACCATTACGCTTTCTTTCCGCGAGTATTTCAGCTTCAGGGCAGCTTTTGCCTGCAATTTTGAGCTGGCGCTTTTATCCAGGATCCCCACGAGGTGGCTGTTGTTTACACCCTTGCGTTTGATAAGGGTAGCAGGTTCTATAATTTGTAAGAACCCGGTATGTTTATACCATAAGTAACGCAATACATCGGTTGGTGAGCTGAACAATGCCTGTGCTTTTTCCGCTTCGTTCCGGGTGATATAGATATCTATAACGGCCATCAACGTTTCCTTCATGCCTACAGGTACTGTTGGCAAAGGCAATTCAGACAGCAATATTTTCAGGCTATCCAGCTGAGTGGCATCCAGGGCTGTTTTAGACGATAACAGATCAGCCAGGAAACTGATAGCATCTTTTGATGTCCACAATTCCAGTACTTTCTGTTCGCTTCCCTGTTTGAAATTTTCAATAGCACCAAATTCAAACGGTTTACCGCAGAATGGACAACCATTATAGCGGTGCAGCGGAAAGGTATTGTCCGGGATGGTATGTCCGCAAGGCAATACGGTCCCTTTGAATTTATAAATATTGGCAAACCAGGTCACTAAATGATCTACTAATGATTCACCGGTTGGCACCAGCCAGTTTTTAACCAGTGGCGTCCAGTTCTTATTTACGCCGGTTACATCCCGCAGCATTTCAAGCACGGTTAACTGAAAACCCGGTGCGGTATTATTTAAAGTTTTCAGCAAAGGTTCAGAAACGCCAAAACCCAGGCTGGCTAAATTGGCCGCTAACAAGCCCGTGTTTCCTGTAAGGGACTCATAGTTGTTGATAATGGCCGCTTCAGGAATATATATTGCCTGTTGACGAATGCTGACTGTTAATAAAGGGTTCATAGTACTTAATTTAAAAACCTGATAATTTTTGTTGCTGAGACTTGGGAAAAGTGGTTTTGAAGTAAGCAACAATTGACCATAGTTTAGCGAAGCAGGTTGGATTCGAACCAACGACCCAAGTAGGGAAGTAAGTGCTAATTGACCGCGATAATTTTCAAACAGTTCACCTAATTGAATAGAAGTATGTCTGAATTGACCCGGTAATGTTAAAACTTTTCTTTGCTCTACCAACTGAGCTACTGCTTCGGGTTATCAAAAACGGTAATTGAAATAGTTTGTTTTAAAAGACTTGAAGTAACTGTTTCTTGACCATGATTTTGATAGAGCAAATATGCACGCAGCACCGCGCAGCAGAGTTGCGCAGAGAAAAAATATTTTGGTGTACCGCTTTTAATTGTCTGGTTAACACGGAATTAAAGCTGAAAATAATTTCTATTCGCAAAATATGGGGGAGAATTGCGCAGGTGTATTGCGTAATGAAATTTTGGTTATTACTTTTACCACCCCAACCAACGCTATGTCAATAAATAAACTGGCCCTTATACGTTATAAAACCATCGATGACTGCCTGCGTAACAGGTATCGTAAGTGGACCCTCGACGACCTGATTGTAAAAGTAGCCGATGTGCTGTACGAAATGGAAGGTATTACCACCGGTGTCAGTAAGCGTACCATTCAGGCCGATATTCAAATAATGCGCAGCGATAAACTGGGTTACAATGCGCCTATTGTTGTTGTTGATAGAAAATTCTATTCCTACAGCGATCCCGAGTTCAGCATCACCAACGCTCCGGTAAATAAAGCCGACGTGGAAAAAATGAAGGAGATCGTGGGCGTATTGAAGCAGTTCAACGGGTTTACTTATTTTGATGAAATGAGTGATATGATCGCCCGCCTTGAAAATAACCTGCACCGTACTGCGAACCAGGGACGCAATTGTATTCAATTTGAAAATAACCACTTGCTGAAGGGGATTGAACATATCAATCCCCTGTACCAGGTTATACTGAATAAAAAGTCGTTGCTGGTAGAATACAAGTCATTTAAAGCGGCCGCTTCACAACATATTATTTGTTATCCTTATTTGCTGAAGGAATACCGCAACCGCTGGTTCCTGATAGCCCGGAACAAAAAACGGAAACTGTTGCTTACCATGGCGCTCGACCGCATCATAGAATTTCAGGAACTGGCCAAAGAGCCGTTCGATGATCATGATGGGATTGACTTTGACAGTTACTTTGATAACCTGATAGGGGTTACCAAGAATGAGAGCGACAAAGCCAATAAAGTGGTGCTATTTATTGACAAATACAATGCGCCGTATGTGTTGACCAAACCCATTCACCATTCCCAGCAATTGCTGAAGGAAAATGAGCATGGGATCATCATCCGCATAGATGTGGTAATAAACTTTGAACTGGAGCGGGAAATATTGGGCTTTGGCGAATGCATGAAAGTACTGGCCCCACGGATCCTAAAGTCGAGGATCCAGAAAAGATTGCACATGGCGATACAAAAATATGAGCGGGAGGAGAAGGAAGAGATTTAATGATCCCTTACTATACTAACGGTTGCCTGCTGTACCGATGTGAAAAAAACCTTTAAAAAAAGGTGATTATACGCAGATTTACCCGCGTTCTCTTTTGTAGCTTTAAGGCATTAAAAAACCTTTCCCATGGCTAAAAGCGCAAAAAAGGCAATACCAAAACATAAGCCCCAAGCCCAACCTACGCCACAGCCTGGTCCCGACAACACTATCGATACCAATATAACTACCATGAACAACATGCCAACACTAACTGCCACTTCGCTGGTTGCAGAAAGCGCCCCGCATTCCCAGCAGGTGAGCATTACCTTTACATTTACCGGTGGCATAGGGCAGGCCACTTCTCTGCTTTTCAGAAAAGGCGTATTGATTAATATGCAAAGTATAAGCAGCAGCGGTAATATCCGGTTTTCAGAAGTACAAAGCGGCGATTCCATTTCAGTGAATGGCGTTTGTACCGGCAGCGCACTAATTGTTATTGATACTCCAACCATCCCCACTACCCCGGAACAGTTTACAGCAGGGATCATCATTACAGGCTATTTAATTCAATAATCAAACAGGCATTATGATCGGAAAAATTACGGGCGTCGTAATGGTGCTGCTGTTTTGCATTACCACCAGGCTGGTTGCGCAAACGGGTACCACACCCAATCCTATATTAACGGCAGATTCTTTAGCTACCGGAAACTATAAAGATGTACTGAACAGCTTTTTTCAATTCGCATTTGACCGGCTCGCCAGTCCTGATAAAACAATAAAATTTACCGGTACTCCTTTTGCCGTTATGGCAAAGCTCGATACCCTATTGCTGGTTGACACCATCTATAAAAGATACAGAACGCTCAGGAACCTGAACTATACGTTTGGTCTTCGGCTCGATACTTCCTTCCGGTTCAATGGGTTTTCAGCGGGGCTTAAATACGCCCTCATCAATAAAAGAGATGAAACCGTGCAGAACGCATTTGTGAGGACCGTGCTGTCCAATGCAGTCGTAAAACAAATGTTTGCATTAAATAATCATATGGTGGCAAAGATCCCTACCATGCCCAATCCGGAGCCTTTAATGCAGGAATATTCGAGTTTTACCCGGGGATTAAAAAGTTTCCGTTCCCTGAGTAAACCCTTGCAGGATTCCATGCTGGCTTTTGCCGCCAGCAGCGACAGCACGCGGGCTTTGTTTGAAACCCTTATGCAAAATCCGAACTTCAATATAAAGCGCACGGCCGATAGTCTTTACCAGGACATGAAAACGAACTTCAATAAAAATGCGTTGTGGACGGTTGGGGTTACAGACACCACTTTGAAGAACCAGTTTGCTTTTGCCAACGTGGTATTTCAAACTGAATTTTTAAAGAGCGTTAATAAGTATAGTAAAACCAAGAATGACCTGGAGCTGAATATCAAATCGCAATTACAGTTGGTTGACGATACACTGAAAGCCGGTCGCGATTTGCGGCGGGCCGTATTTAATTTTGAACCCGGTTTTAACTGGGTGATCAATACAAAGGGTACCAGGAAGAGTTATCTCGAATTAAAGTTCAGTGGGGGCTATTATCATATCTTCAATGGTATATATGTAAAAGAAGACAAGGACCAGCTTTGGGTAAATGGTACGGTACGCATCAGGATCTTCAATGATATCTGGGTGCCGTTTGAGGTGAAGTACGATCCCAAAAGCGGGAATTTGTTCGGTTTTATAAATGTCAGGGCCAACTTCAGGGCGCTGGCAGGCGCTGCCCGGCAATTAGCGAAATAACCGGGAATACGGTTGGGAAATATTCGCAAAGAAGGCGTTGCATGGGGCGGTAAGTATAGAAATACCCGTGGCACAGTTTTATAATAAGGGTATATATGCGCTGCCACGTCAGATCATATTTATGGCTGGGGCTTTTATGCATATCCCTTAATTCAACTGCACAAACACCCGTAGCAGATACGGCTACAAACAAATGCGTTGCTGCGGGACCAGCTTACAAACGGCCTCCATTTTATCAATGGTTATGGGGCCGCAATCATCGTGTTGAATGGACAACTCCGGTTTGCGTTCCTGTTTTACTATTAGATACAGCCTTTGGCGGGTTAATTCCTTATAAGATCGGGGGTGGCAATGAATCGAAATCATTGCGGCTGCGAACAAAAGAAGGAAAGGAATATGCCTTACGTTCCATTAACAAGTCAAGGGAGGAAGTGATACCTCCCCGGGTAAAAGGCACGTTCCTCGAAGATATGGTCAAAGATGGGGTTTCTATGTCGTACCCTTATGGCGCCTTTGCAGTGAGCAATATGATGGAGCACGCTGGCATTTATCACACCCTGCCTGCACTTGTATATCTTCCTCAACAAAAAGCGCTGGATACATTCAATGCTAAATTTGGCAATGATCTGTATTTGCTGGAACAGAAACCAGAAGGCGATTGGCGCGAAGCGGATAACCTGGGCAATTTTAAAACTTTTATCAGCACCGATGAAGTATTGATAAAACTTCAACGGAACAATACCTATACAGTAGATCAGCACGCTTTTGCCCGGGCCAGGTTGTTTGATATGCTGATAGGAGATTGGGACCGTCATGAAGGTAACTGGAGTTGGGGGGAAACGCCCACTCCCAATGGGATATTGTTGAAGCCAGTTCCCCGCGACAGGGATCAGGCCTTTTATTACCACAATGGCGTTATCATTAACCGGGTGATCCAGGGAACGGGCCTTAGCTTTATGCAACATTTCGATTACAGGGTAAAGGATATTGAGAGGTTGAACTCCTCGGCAAGAAGCGCAGACCGTTTCTTTACCAATGCCCTCACGCTTACTGATTGGACATATGAGGCGGAAACCTTAAAAAAAGCATTGACAGATTCAGTGATTGCGCAATCTGTAGCGCAATTACCACCCGAAATATATGCCGTAAAAGGACAGGTGCTGATTGATAAATTAAAGGCCCGTCGCGACCAGTTGCCCCGGTTTGCAAAGGAGTATTACCAGTTTATTTCAAAAGAAGTGGAAATAACCGGCAGCCGCCAACGGGAATATTTTGAAGTATCGGGCGCGGGCGACAATGAAACCTCAGTGACCGTATTCCGCATAAATGAAAACGGACAAAAAGCAGCTACCCCTTATTATAACAGGATCTTCAATCCCGCAGAAACAAAAGAGATCCGGTTGTTTGGCATAAAAGGAGACGATGTTTATGTAGTTAACAACGACCGGAACAACATCACCATACGAATTATAGGTGGCGAGGGCAAGGATTCGATTGTTCAATCGAGTCATAAGGTGCATGTATACGACGATGCCAATAATGTTTTTCAAACCAGTTCAGCCCGCATGCATTTGTCGTCAGATACAAGCATTCACAACTGGGAATATAAGTGGTTCAGGTATGACAAATCAGGGATAAGACCAGAAGCGTTTTATAATAATGCTGACCGCATATTCGTGGGCCTGCGTTACCGGTTCAGGAAATATAAATGGCGGCAGGAACCATTTGCCTGGGAGCAGCAGGCAGGCGTTCGGTATTCTGTTTCTCAAAGTGCGCTTAGTTTCTTTTGGTCGGCTATATATCCACATGTATTAGGTCAGTGGAACCTGATGATGCGGGCCGATTATGATGTTATTCGCTGGACGAATTTTTATGGTACGGGTAATGAAACTAAATCAGCCACCAGTAACATCAACTATTACCGGTTACGAAGTGAAGAGTGGTATGCTGCTGCGGGGTTGAACCGAAGTTTTGGAAGAAGCACGGTAGCAGCAACCGGTTATTACGCAAGAACAAAAGGCAAGATCGATCCGGATCGGTATCCATCAAAAGTATTTACCAATAACGGCGATTTGTTTAAGGCAAATCCTTATGCCGGCTTGCTGTTAACCTATTCATATGTACACGTTAAAGACTCCGTGGCGCCGGAAAGCGGTTATACATTTTTGGCCAATGCGGTTTTTGCAAACAATTTTCTGCAACGGGAGTTCTATCAGATCTACAATGCGCATGCTCAGCTATATGTTCCGATCATTGACCATGTTTCGCTGGCAATAAGAGCAGGCGCCGAAACTATTGTGAACAATAATGTACTCAATACCGGCCAGGCATACGAGCATGCTATTATCGGCGGTCCACGTACGCTGCGTGGTTTCAGGCGGGAACGGTTCTGGGGTAAAACTGCATTTTATAATAATAATGAATTACGGTACATCACCAATTTCCGTAGCTATATTATGAATGGCAAAATAGGCGTCTTTGCCTTCTTTGACCAGGGCCGGGTTTGGATGCCCGGTGAACGATCGAACAAAATACACGTCTCCTATGGTCCCGGCATCATGCTGGTGCCTTTCAACAAATATAATATCTCCGTTACTTACGGTATTACTGAAGAGATCAGGCTGGTGCAGTTACGGTTGAACCGGGTGTTATAGTGTTCCTTTCTGCAAAATCAATGATTTTTTACAATTCTCCGCCTTTGGGGGGTAGTAGTTTTGTGTTAAACAAATACCAATGAGATCGCTACCGCCCAAAGTATACCTGTTAAGCCTGCTGATGGCCCCTGGCATCATGAACGCGCAGGCAACAACTAATATAAAAAATAATAAAAAGGAGATAGTTATGAACACGACACAACAAAACAAAGAAGTAGTACGGCAGTTATTCGAGCAGGGTTTAAACAAACGCAACTTCGACCTGGTAAATGAACTGGTATCGGCTGAGTTTACCGGATTGCAGGATAAAAAAGGCGGTGCTGCTTTTGTGGGACCGGTGCTTCCCCTGATAAAATCTTTCCCCGATATTCAATGGAATGTGATTGACGTGGTTGGCGATGGCGATAAAGTAGCGCTGCACTGGAAGTGGCAGGGAACACAAAGTGCTCCCTGGTTCAACCTGGCGGGTACAAACAAAACGATCACCAATGAGGGTATGAGTGTAATGACCGTGAAAGCGGGTAAAGTAATAAACGCCCAGGTGTTAACAGACCGGTTAGGTTTTTTGCAAACACTGGACGTGTTGCCCACCGATGTAAACGTGCTGTATAATAAAAAAGCGCATATTGGACAGGTTAACTTTATTGACAAGTTCTTTGTGCCGGCGGCTGCAATCAAAGAATTTCAGGAAAGAATGCATATAAACAGGAACTTTATAAAAACACTGCCGGGTTTTATTGAAGACGCTGCTTATGAATACAACGACAATGAAGGAAATTTAATTTGTATAACAGTAGCCATGTGGCAGAACAGCGAAGCATTGAACAAAGCCAAAGAGGCGGTACAGGCGGAATATAAAAAGCAGGGTTTTGATGCCCCGGCCATGTTCAAGAGGTTGAATATTACGATGGATCGTGGTATTTATACACAGATGCAGAATTAATGAGATGTTCTAAATCTTTTTATGGGGGAACGCATGTTCCCCCATTTTTTATTCTACAACGGTATGTTCCCATGCTTCTTTTTAGGCAGTTTAGCCACCTTATTTTCCAGCATGGCAAATGCTTTAATCAATTTGGCGCGGGTGTATTTGGGTTCTATCACTTCATCAACGAACCCTCTTTCGGCTGCCAGGTACGGCGTGGCGAATTTCTCTGCATACTCCGCTTCCTTCTCGGCCAGTTTTTTTGCAGGGTCAGCGGCTTCAGAAATTTCTTTCTTAAATATGATCTCACTGGCGCCCTTGGCGCCCATTACCGCAATTTCTGCCGTAGGCCAGGCATAGTTAATGTCGGCGCCAATATGTTTTGAATTCATTACATCATATGCGCCGCCATACGCCTTGCGCGTGATAATGGTAACCCGGGGAACCGTTGCCTCGCTGAATGCATACAACAGTTTGGCGCCATTGGTAATAATGCCATGCCATTCCTGGTCAGTGCCTGGTAAAAAGCCCGGCACATCAACCAGTACCAATAAAGGAATATTAAAACAATCGCAAAAGCGGGTGAACCGCGCTGCTTTTTTTGAACTGTCAATATCCAGTACACCGGCCAGACTAATGGGTTGATTGGCTACAATGCCTATACTTCTGCCTGCTAACCGCGCAAAGCCGATCACGATGTTGGTGGCATAATCGGCATGTATTTCAAAAAAAGAAGCTTCGTCGCAAATGCCTTCTATCACCGCCCGCATATCGTATGGCTGGTTATTGCTTTCGGGGACGATGGTTTCCAGTGCAGGGCGCGTTTCATCGCCCAGCGTGTAAGGGAGCTTCGGCGTGGTATCTTCACAGTTTTGGGGAAGATAGCTCAATAGTTTTTTTACCTCGGCAATACATTCCATATCGTTGGCCGCCGTGAGGTGGGTAACACCCGATTTGGTAGAATGGGCGGAGGCGCCACCTAATTCTTCCGGACTCACTTCTTCATTGGTAACTGTTTTCACCACATTGGGACCGGTAACGAACATATAGCTGGTATTTTCTACCATTAGGGTGAAATCGGTCATGGCGGGTGAATACACGGCGCCACCGGCGCAGGGCCCCATAATGGCAGATATTTGTGGTATCACGCCTGATGCCAGTACATTGCGATAAAAGATATCTGCATAACCGCCTAACGATCTTACGCCTTCCTGGATGCGTGCGCCGCCTGAATCATTTAATCCGACCATGGGCGCACCGGTTTTCATGGCCAGGTCCATCACCTTGCAGATCTTTTCGGCATGGGTTTCAGATAATGCGCCGCCAAATACGGTAAAGTCCTGTGCAAATGCATAGACCAGCCGGCCATTGATGGTGCCATAACCCGTGATAACGCCATCGCCATAAAATTGCTGGCTATCCATACCAAAGTCCTTGGTGCGGTGCAGCACCAGGGCGCCAATTTCTTCAAACGATCCGGGATCCATTAACAGTGTAATGCGTTCGCGGGCTGTTAATTTCCCTTTTTTATGCTGTGCTTCATTTCTATGCGTACCACCACCCAGTTTTCCTTTCTCTATCTTTTGCTTTAATATTTCCGATTTATTTTTTTTCATCAGGGAGCTTTTACAGGTTATGACCGATTTGTCCAGTTAGTAGGCGTTGATTCAACTGCCTTTACTTCTTTTTGTTTCTGCAGCCAGTAACGCAAGGCTATCAGCGCGGCCAATTCGGCCTTGCCTTTTTGTTGGGCCAGCAGTTTTTCGGGGGTATAATATTTTTGAACGAATTGGGTGTCGAAGCGGCCGGTTAGAAATGCTTCATGGTTCATTACAAAATTACCAAAGGGCAAAGTGGTTTCTACCCCTTCTATGATGTAACCGGCAATGGCCGCTTTCATTTTTTGAATGGCTTCAGTGCGGTTGCGCCCGTGAGTTATCAGTTTGGCGATCATGGGGTCGTAATAAACGGGGATCACCATTCCTTCGGTATATCCATCATCAACCCGAACGCCTTCGCCTTGTGGTGTTTTGTATTTAGTAAGTGTACCGGTAGCCGGTAAAAAATCATGCAAAGGATCTTCGGCATACACGCGAACTTCCAGCGCATGTCCGTTGATGGTAAGCTCATTTTGCTGGAACCGGAGTTTTTCGCCCCGTGCGATATTTATTTGTTCTTCAACCAGGTCAATACCGGTGATCATTTCAGTAACGGGGTGTTCTACCTGCAGCCGCGTGTTCATTTCCAGGAAATAAAAATTGAGTTGTTCATCCAGCAGGAACTCCACGGTGCCGGTGCTGCGGTAGTTACATGATTTGGCGACCATCACTGCGGCTTCTCCCATCTTTTGCCGGATCTCAGGCGTTAAAACAGAAGAAGGAGATTCTTCCACTACTTTCTGATGGCGCCGTTGTATGCTGCATTCGCGTTCAAACAAATGAACCGTATTGCCATAGTTATCGGCCAGCACCTGTATTTCAATATGACGGGGCGAGCTTACGTATTTTTCAATAAATACCGACCCATCGCCAAATGATGACAGCGCTTCGCTGGTAGCCCTTTCCATTTGTTCTTCCAGCTCACCTTCCCGGGCGGCTATGCGCATGCCCTTGCCGCCACCACCGGCCGATGCTTTAATAAGAATGGGATAACCGATCTCTGCCGCTATCTTTTTGGCAACCCCGATATTATCGATCGCTTTGTCAATACCCGGCACCATGGGTATATTATATTGCTTTACACATTCCTTGGCTGCCAGTTTGGAGCCCATGATACGCATGGCTTCGTGACCGGGCCCAATGAAAGTAATGCCTGCTTCTTCTACCTTTTTGGCAAAGTTGGCGTTTTCGCTCAGGAAGCCATAACCGGGATGAATGCCATCTACCTTCAATTGTTTGGCAAAGGCAATGATGGCGTCACCATTGAGGTATGACTGGCTCGAAGGGGCCGGACCCAGGCAAACGGCTTCATCGGCAAACAATACATGCGGGGCATGTCTGTCGGCTTCAGAATATACCGCTACCGATCTAATACCCATCCGGTGGATGGTGCGCATGATCCGCAAAGCAATTTCGCCGCGATTGGCCACTAATATTTTTTGCATCGTTCCTTGTTCTGTTGATGAATGTTATTCCAATTCAATGAGTACCTGGTTTTTTTCAACTGCCTGTCCGGCTGTAACCATTACTTTTTTAATGACGGCATCGGCGTGGATCAGAATACTGTTCTCCATTTTCATGGCTTCCAGGATCACCAATCGATCGCCTTCTTTTACGGATTGTCCATCGGTTACATCTATGTTCAGCACCAGTCCGGGCATGGGCGCCTTTATTTGTTTTATTTGTTTGCTGGTCGCCGTGCCAAAACCCATCTGCTCAAGTTTCTGATCGAGCGCGTTCTTGATCACCACCTCAAAAGTTTCACCACCGGTTTCAATGGTAAAGGTTTTGTTGAGCTCATCGGCAGCCAACAACCGGGCATTTACTGACTGGTGAGCTTTAATGCCATTAAATTCAGTGGATGAGGTAGCAACCAGGTCAAGGGTTTCCAGATCGGCGGGAGTAAAGTAGAAGGTAAACCCGTTGACCAGTATTTTATATGAATCATTAGGGGGCATTAGCAGTATTTTGTTGTAATTTAAGTAATTGAGTAATGCCATAAAAACAAAAGCCGCAATGGGTTATAGAATCAGTAACGGTAGATTGCGTAATTTTAACAGGTGAATATAAATGTATCAATAGCGCTGGCAACACCAGAGGATGCGGCAGGGATTGCCAATGTGATCAGCGAGGCTGCTTACGACCTCACGGCTAAACATGGCCATGGGCACTGGAGTGCAATAGCCAGTGCAAAGGGCGTGCTGAATGGGATGAGTAAAGCGAAAGTGCTGGTAGCCAAAAATGGTGCAGAAGTGATAGGCTCCTTGCGGTTAACTTCTTCGCGGCCATGGGTTATTGACCCTGCTTATTTTACCCCGGTTCCCCGCCCCGTTTACCTGGTTGATATGGCCGTACGGCCCGGTTATCAGCGAATCGGTGTGGGCAGGGCCTTGATAGAGGAGGCAAAAAAAATGGCCACTGCGCTGGCCGGTGATTCTCTACGGCTCGATGCCTATGAAGGCGTAGCCGGTGCTTGCGGGTTTTATGAAAAATGCGGCTTCACCGAAATGGGCCATATTTTGTATAAAACGGTTCCCCATGTCTATTTCGAGTGGCTGATAGTAAGATAATTATACTGCTGGCGGTAATAACGTATACAGCACTTTAATGAATTCTTCAGAGGAGGCATCTTTACAAATATATCCATCGGCCCCTAATTCCTTGGCCTTGTTCTTATAGCCGGTTCCATCATTCATGGAAAAGAAAATGATCTTTATGGCGGGCCATTTTTTCTTTAATTGAGCGGCTGTTTCAAACCCATTCATTACAGGCATATTGATATCGAGCAGGCAAAGATCAGGAGAGGGAGATGCTTTCTCTTCGAGTTTTTCGAGGAATTGTTGCCCGTTTTCAGCTTCCAGCACCACTTTATAACCCATACCGGTTAACCGGTAGTTCACTGCTTTGCGTAACAAGGCATGGTCGTCTACTAAGGCTATTGTTGATTGATGATTTTTCATGGTATATTAATTAAAATTTACAAGGGTCAGGATTGACATAACTAATTATGAAAATTCTGGGCCAGCCTGTAACGGGCTGATTTTGTGGAATTGAGGAAGAAGGTGGGGAATTTAATAG
Organism: Niastella sp.; assembly: GCF_045805085.1. Taxonomy (NCBI): domain Bacteria; kingdom Pseudomonadati; phylum Bacteroidota; class Chitinophagia; order Chitinophagales; family Chitinophagaceae; genus Niastella; species Niastella sp. The sequence continues at coordinate 710 of NZ_JBJMLX010000184.1, read as the reverse complement.
TAATCACTTAGTTCCTGATAAAGGAGATCTTCTGATCTCGGCAAGCAATTTTTTAACATTCATTCTAATCAGGATAAGCTCATTACGGGGAGCATTCTCTTTTAAGGCCTTGATGAATTTTCCAACTTCTACCATATACTGTCTATGAAGATTCATAAAGTAGTCTGACGTGGTGATTTCTTTCATACACACATATTCATAGATACACAATAGGTTTCGATTATAGTACAAAGGTTGTACCTGCCAGATTTTTTAGTCTCAGCAGGTACAACAGAACCTAACTGTAGAATGATAAGTTAAACTGGGGAACTGGTACCCCATCAAATCAGGCCTCCTCATATGCTTTTTCCAAAGTAGCAATGTCAAGCTTGTCCATTTTAAACAGGACCTCCTGCATTTTTTGGACTTTCCTGCCATCCCCGCTTAACCACTCGCCTAACCGGGAAGGAACAATCTGCCATGATAAACCGAACTTGTCTTTCAACCAGCCGCAATGACTGGGTTGGCCGCCATCAGCGATCAATTTGTTCCACAAGTTATCCAGTTCCTCCTGGCTGTTCGTATTCACTACTAATGAAATGGCCTCAGTGAATTTGAAATCCGGGCCACCATTCAATGCGAGGAACTCGCTGCCATCCAGTTCAAAGCAAATGGTCATTACGCTGCCCTTAGGGCCGGGACCCGCCTCTGTGTAGTGGGTAACCGTTTTT
>NZ_JBJMLX010000183.1:0-22300 GCF_045805085.1 Niastella sp. | reverse complement strand
GGTGTCTACGCCCTGGTTACCCACCGACAATACTTTGTTTTTAATGGTGGTGAGGTTGCCGCTTAGATCCCACTTCAGTGCATGTTGATAGTTCTTATAAGTTAAAGCCAGCTCGATACCGGTATTCCGGATAGAACCTGTATTTACGTAAGGGCTGCCGGCGCTGCCGAGGTATTGCGGCAGGGGCACCAACACCAGCACATCTTTTGAAAGCGACCGGTACCAGTCAACTGACACGGACAATGCATTGCCAAACAATTGTGCATCAGCGCCCACATTGGTCTGCATACGGGTTTCCCATCTTAAGTCAGGATTGGTAATCACCGCCTGGTAGGCACCTACCTGTGGCGTTTGTCCGGTGCCGTAAATGGCCCGCGGATCGCGGTTGAGATAACCTATGTATTGCCAGGCAGACAACACATCGCTAAAGCCCAGTTTGCCATAAGACCCGCGCAGTTTGAGCTCTTTTATCCAGTCTACAGTAAAGAAGTCTTCTTTACTTATTCTCCATCCCAATGCCGCAGATGGAAAATATCCGGTGCGGTGATTGGGGCCAAACCTGGAATCCTGGTCGATCCTGCCGGTGAGAGTCAGCAGGTATTTGTCGGCATAGGCGTAATTGACGCGCCCCAGCCAGCCATGGTTTCTCCATTTATTGGTAAGCCCGCCGCTGGCAGCGGGGGCGCCCGATGCAGAGCTAATGGTATTGAACAATTCCCCGTTCACATTCTGTAAAACATTTTTGGAAGCATTCGTATAGTCGCGTCCCTGGTCGGCCCTTGAAAAACCCACTACCCCATTAATGGCGTGAGGACCGATTATTTTATTGAAGTTTAGTGTATGCTCCATAAGGAAATTGACAAACCTCGACCTGCCTTCGCTTACAAATGTTTGAGTCGGCTGGTTGGTATATCGCCACACACCTGTATCGCGCACTTCCTTACTGTAGTCAAAACTCGTTTCCAGCCCCACATTGAATTTATAGTCGAGCCAGGGCGCCAGCTTTACACCCAGGTATGCATTGCCTACAATTTTTGCATAACTATAATTCACTTTATCAAGCGCCACATTGGCCAGATAGTTGTTGGCATAAGTAGGATTATTGGAGGAGCCCAGTCCCCATCCGCCGGGGTTTGCCGGGTACAGGTTAGCGTCTTTATAAATGTCATTTTGCACCATAATAGTGGGCAGCATCTGCGCCGAATTGTAAAATGCATTCACGCCACCGCCCGGGTTATTACCATTACTCAGGCTTAACAACATATTTTCTCCCACGGTGACAATGCCTTTTTTTACTTCCGTATTGATGCGCATGCTGCCCCTGTTAAAACCGTTACCCACCACTGTTCCATTGTTTGAATAATAGCCACCCGACAAATAATAATTTCCGCCCGCCGAACCTCCTGAAATAGCAGCATTATAATCCTGGTAGGCCGCCTGCTGGTAGGTTGATTTTTGCCAGTCGGTATTAATGGTATTGTTGGCCAGTTGAGCGGCTACATCAACTGGCAGTGCCACGGCGGAATTGGCGTATTGTTGCTTTACTGTTTGCAGGTATTCCGTCGCAGGCATCATGTCCCAGGTTGTCGGCACTGTCTGGATGCCGTATTTAGCAGCCGCAGTTACTTTTGGCTCTCCGCTTTTCCCTTTTTTAGTGGTGATTAATATTACCCCGTTGCCTGCACGAGATCCATAAATGGCAGAAGCCGAAGCATCTTTCAGGATCTGCACGGATGCTATATCATCTGGATTGATCGTTACATTGGCATCTGCGATCATGCCATCAATAACGTAGAGCGGATTGGCGTTCCCAAAACTTCCCACCCCTCTTATTTCAATAGCAGCGTTCTGCCCTGGTGCGCCTCCGTTCCTTACTGTAACGCCGGGCACCAGTCCCTGCAGTTGTTCAGCCACAGAACCGGTGGAGATCTTTGACGCATCTCCCATTTTTACGATCCCGGTAGCGCCTGTCAGATCCTGCCTGCGAACGGTTTGATAACCTATTACCACCACATCGGCCAGCCCGGTTGCCTCTGCCGCCAGTGAGATATCGATAACGGACCGGTTACCCGCCGGTACGCTTTGAGTAAGAAAACCTACGTGACTGAATAGCAGCGTTGCTTTTGGATGAACAGTGAGCAGGTAATTGCCAGCTGCATCGGTTATAGTTGCTGTTAAAGTTCCTTTCTCCTGTACGGTTACTCCCGATACCGGAAGACCTGCATCATCCGTTATCTTTCCTTTGATAGAAAGCGACTGGGAAAAAGCGATGGATGGAATCAGCAATACAAGCAATATGGTGGAGGCGGTTAGCTTATGTACATGCAACGACATATGCATCCCGTACGGCTTTTGTGAAGTCGGACAATTCATATAGCATTAGTTTTAATGAGCAATCGGTAGCTATAACAAAATTAGGTTTGCTATATTCATGACCGTTTTATTTCTGTTCATTTATTCATCAATTTGTCTCATTTTTATAGAACCATTGAAAATCAGCATTGCGATATCGATACTTTCCCTGTTAGTTTGGTGCGGTGCTTTTTCCCAGCCTTTCGACTTCAGAAGTTACCAGGTGGAGAAAGGTCTTTCCAACAACACGGTTACCTGTTCGTTTCAGGATAAGCGGGGATTTATGTGGTTTGGCACCAAAGACGGTTTGAACCGTTTTGATGGACGAGGGTTTAAAGTATTCCGGCAAATAAATGGCGACAGCCATTCACTGGGCAATAACTCCATCACCCGGTTAATCCAGGATAAACATGGTGTATTATGGGTAGGTACAGAAAGAGGGCTGTACAGGTACAATGAAGAAAAGGAAAATTTTTCCCTGTTGAACTATAGCCTGCCTTCCTATATCCAGGGAATCGGCAACGATGGCCATGGCAACCTCTGGTTTATTTCCAAATTCAGGCTGTTCAAATATGAAGCGGCCCGTGAAAAGATCATAGAATATCCTTTCAATAATAACGATGATTACTACACGGCAGTTTGCGGTGATACTTCCGGTAATATATGGGTGGCCAGCGGTCGCGGACAACTCGGGTTGTTTAATGAAGCCGATAGCCAATTTACCTGGTATCCGCTTTTCGCACATTCCAAATCGCCTGTATCTACCTACGTGGAAAAAATTTTCGACAGCGGTGAAGGGTTTCTTCTTATAGGCACTTCCAACCAGGGTGTAAAACAATTTGATCTGGCGACTCGTACTTATTCAGATATTCTTACTTATAACGAGGATGGTACCGACATTTTTGTCCGCGATTTTATCAAAAGCTTCCGCTATGAATATTGGGTGGGAACCGAAAGCGGCATCTACATGTACGATACCCGCACGCAAAGCGCCATCCATCTGAAAAAAAATTATAACAATCCCTATGCCTTAACTGATAATGCCATTTACTCGCTGAGCCGCGACCGGGAAGGAGGATTATGGATCGGCTCTTATTTCGGCGGGGTAAATTATTACTCCCATCAGCATCTTCTATTCGAAAAATATTTCCCGCAGATCGGGCAAAATTCAATCAGTGGTAATGCAGTGCGAGAGATTGTACAGGATAGCGCCGGTAATCTCTGGATTGGAACGGAGGACGCCGGTTTGAATAAATTCAATCCACATACGGGCCGGTTTGAAAACTTCCAACCTGGCCAATCGCCTTACAGCATTGCACATACTAATATCCATGGGCTGCTGATTGACAGGAACATTTTATGGATCGGCACTTTTGAACATGGGCTCGACAAAATGGATCTCCGTACCGGGAAAGTTATCCGGCATTATGTTGCCGGTGGGGATGCCAACAGCCTGAAAAGTAATTTCATTTATTCCCTGTATAAATCAAGAGCCGGGCAGCTATATGTGGCCACTTCCAATGGCATTTACCGTTATGACCGGGAAAAAGATAATTTTCAGCTGCTTTCATTTTTGCCTTTCAACACCTTTTATTCTGCTGTACTGGAAGACGACCAGGGCACGCTGTGGATGGCTACATTCAATGCGGGGTTGTTCTTTTACAACCCGGCAAAAGAGATGTACGGTCATTACCGGGTGCTCAGCCATGGTGAAGATGCATTAGCTAAAACGCGCATTACCCGTTTGTACGAAGACCGGCGACACAATATCTGGATCTCCACAGAAAACGGTTTGTACTGTTTTAACCAGGAACGCTCATTCCTGAAATATTTTTCAGACAAGAACGGGTTGCCCGGCAATTTAATTTACAACACCCTGGAAGATAAACAGGGCAACCTTTTTATCACCACTTCAAAAGGGCTGGCCAGGTACGATGTTAACCACGGCGCCATCACTATTTTTACGCAGGCCAACGGGCTGCTTACCGATCAGTTTAATTATAATTCAGGGTTCATAGACGCAGCCGGCAAAATGTATTTTGGCAGTGTGAAAGGAATGATCGCTTTCAACCCGGATGGCTTTAAGCCGAACAATTATACGCCCCCGGTTTACTTCACCGGCTTCCAGATATTTAATAAGGAAGCAGCGATCAATAACCAGGGCTCGCCGCTGAATAAATCTATTGTGCTTACTCAAAAAATAACGTTACCGTATAACCAGGCTACTTTTAGTATTGAGTTTTCGGCGTTACACTTCAGCTCTCCGGGCAATGTGCAATACGCCTATCAAATGCGCGGAATAGACAATGCCTGGAACGCTATTGGAACCAACAACCGGATCTATTTCACCAACCTTCCACCTAACAGGTATCAATTGTCTGTAAGATCCGGCAGCGGCAATGACAGGTGGTGCAACAATATTGTTACTATTTATATTGACATACAGCCACCCTGGTGGAAAAGCAACCTGGCTTACCTGTTATATGTAGTCCTGTTGCTGATAGCGGCCTGGCTGGTTTTCCGGTCATATCACAACAGGCAACTGGCAAAGCAACAACGGGAAATGGAATTGTTTGAAATAAAAAAAGAAAAAGAGTTTTACCAGTCCAAAATGGATTTCTTTACTAAAATTGCCCATGAGATCCGTACACCCCTGACTTTGATCCGCGCCCCCATGGAAAAAATGTTCAGGCAGGTAGATGCCCTGCCTCAATTTGAAAAATACCTGCTGGCGATGAACAGGAATACAGAGCGCCTGCTCACGTTGACGAACCAGCTGCTCGACTTCCGGAAAATTGAATCGGATCATTTCCTGGTGAATCCCACCTGTTTCAACGTGACCGAGTTGCTCAGGAATGCCTGCGCCAACTTTCAATCGGCAGCCGAACAAAAAAACCTGCAAATGCAATTTATTGGGGCAGAATCTATTTTTGTACAGGCAGATGAAGAGTCTACCATTAAGATCATCAGCAACCTGCTGGACAATGCCGTGAAATATGGCCAGTCAACGATCATTGCCGAAATACAGCCATTACAGCTTACTGATAAATGGGTAACAATTACTATCAGCAACGATGGCAATCTTATTCCAGACGCGTTGCATGACAAAGTATTTGAGCCTTTTTTCCGGATGAAAGAAAACGAAAAAGCTACCGGCACCGGGATCGGGCTGTCGCTGGCCCGCTCGCTATCGCAATTGCAGAAGGGAGATCTGACCATTACTACTGCCCGGGGATTAAATACATTTATGCTTACACTTCCTGTTTAATCAGCATACCATTATGGAACAACAAAAAACATCGCTCACCGGCCAGCCCAAAACCACCATTCTTATTGTAGATGACAATGAAGAGATCCTCGACTTTCTTTCAGACGATCTGCAGGCGGAATACCTGGTCCTTACTGCCCTGGATGGAGAAGCAGCCCTGCAGCAATTGCATGAGCATATCGTTCACCTCGTAATCAGTGATGTGATGATGGATAAAATGGATGGATTTGAATTATGTCAACGAATAAAAGCTGATTTTGAATTGAGCCATATTCCCATTATACTTTTAACGGCTAAAAATATTCTGCAATCAAAAATTGAAGGGCTTAAATCGGGAGCAGACGTTTATATTGAAAAACCATTTTCGCCAGAGCACCTGAATGCTCAGGTGGCCAGCCTGCTCGAAAATCGCAACCGGCTTAAAGAATATTTTGCCAAATCTCCGCTTGTACATATTAAAGGCGTTGCACACAACCGTATGGACGAAGCCTTCATGGAACAATTACATCAGGTTATACAAAAAAATATTACAGATCACGAACTGGACGTGGAAAGGCTGGCCACCCTAATGAATATGAGCCGGCCCACCCTGTACAGAAAGATCAAATCCATCACCGATCTTTCTCCCAATGAGATGATCAACCTTACGCGGTTGAAAACGGCGGCGGAACTAATTAGCCAGGGAAATACCCACATGAATGATATTGCAGAAAGGGTAGGCTATCATTCATTGACCCAGTTTGGCCGGAATTTCCAAAAGCAGTTTAATATGACCCCGACTGAATACGCCAAACAGTGGTATTAAAAATAATTGTGACATAAAAAAAAATCAGCCTTTTTTACCAAACCTGCCGAACAATCAAGCAATCTCCCATGTTACTTCCTCATTAATTTTGACCTAACATTCCTTCCATCCCCAACATGAAAGGAATGCCGTTAATCTCTTCCTGCTATGATTGTAAAACTGATCTGTAGTATATTATTATATATACCATGGCTGTTCCTGCCTTCTTCATACACATTAAATTTTTTGTATGAAGACTGCTAGCAGCCCCGTTTACCTGCATTCAATCAAGGACATGAATGATCTTACAGGTCAATCATGGCACATGGAAGGTTTGCGGGTCCTGATAAAAAAGCCTGAGCAGTCCAAGCCTGCCTTTGCACATCCTTTCCGCACTGATTCCTTTTGGATCTTGCTGGTCTTGCATGATTCTTTAACTATTCAACTGAATGGAGAAGAGCATGTTGTAAGAGAAAATGACCTCATGATCATTCCCCCGCATGTGGTGCGCCAGTCAGACGGAACAGCCAATAACTGTAAAGCGGCCTGCGTGGCCTTTACGTCCGACTTCCTGCTGGATACAGGTCTTTCACAAAGGCATATTGATCTTTTTGAATATCTTTTTAATAGTCGAAGCACCCATCTCCGACTGGCTCCTGAGGATGCATCCCGGTTCATGACCATGATCACCATGTTGCAGGAAAAGAATGTCCCCCGCGACCAGCATCCCTTTGCCGCCGAGGTAGTTCGTAATTTTTTTAATGTATTCCAGTTCGAACTGGCCGGTCTCTACCATAAATATTCAAACCAGAAAAAAACAGTCCACGATCACAAGGAAGAGATCTTATGGCGGTTCCTTGCTTTGTTATCGAAACATGTTAAAACAGAGCGCAGTTTGCTGTTTTATGCCAACAGGTTGTATGTAACGCCAAAGTATCTCACGCAAATGGTGAAGAAACTCACAGGCAAAACAGCCGGTAAGTATATCGACGACCTGGTGATCGTGGAAGCCAAGAATTTACTGCGCGATCCTTCCTTGACCATTGCACAAATAGCAGACCTGCTTTATTTCAGCGACCAGTTCTTCTTTAGTAAATATTTCAAACGTTATACAGGCATCACCCCTTCTGACTATAGAAAAAGCGTTTAGATAGATTTTTGAACATCCCTTTTTGACATATGCCATGCAGGCTTATGCGAGAAGCTATGCCTGTATACTATCATTCATTATAGTGGCGCAATACAAGCGTGAACAGGCATTTGTTCATTAAAGAATACTTTATTTTTATTTCAGGACATGATAATACAGGTAGAGGAATTTTAGACATATTCCGGGGACTTTCTGACATTGTAGTTATGTAGCGCTCTTTCCACCTTTGCATCTGAAGATCGGATTATATAAAGATTGGAAAGTTTATTAATGCGAAATATACTAAAGCAAAAAATTTCACTGTTTAAAGACGCGGACCTGATTAGAGCGCAAGATCTATATCCTTATTTCCGCGTAATTGAATCAGGACAGGAAACGGAAGTAACGCTCAATGGGAAACGGGTGTTGATGTTTGGCTCCAACTCATATCTTGGCCTCACCAATCATCCAAGGATAGCCGAAGCAGCCGGCAAGGCCATTGAAAAGTATGGCAGCGGTTGTGCAGGCTCCCGGTTCTTAAATGGCACCCTTGACTTACATGTGGAACTGGAAAGCAGACTGGCCGCATACACCGGCAAGGAAGATGCGATCCTTTTCAGTACGGGTTTCCAGGCCAACCTGGGCGTACTTTCTGCACTGGCAGACCGTGCAGATGTGCTGTTACTGGATGAGTACGATCATGCGTCTATTATCGATGGCAGCAGGCTTTCGTTCTCCCGGGTGATCAAGTACCGGCATAACAATATGCATGATCTTGAACACCGGTTGCAGCTGCTTCCTCCCAATGCCTTTAAACTGATCGTTACCGACGGCATTTTCAGTATGGAAGGTGATATCGCCAACCTGCCGGCTATTACCGCCCTGGCAGAAAAATATGGCGCCGCCGTAATGGTAGACGATGCGCATGCGTTAGGCGTCATTGGTGAAAATGGAGCTGGTACGGCTTCACATTTCAATCTTACCAATGAAACCGACCTGATTATGGGCACATTCAGCAAATCACTGGCTTCACTGGGCGGCTTTGTGGCCGGCGACAGAGAAGTGATCGATTACCTGAAACACAAAGCCAGGGCGCTTATCTTCAGCGCCAGCATGACGCCCGCTTCTACCGCCAGTGTAATAGCAGCGCTGGATATCATTGAAGAAGAACCGCAACGCATAAACAAATTGTGGGAAAATACCAATCATATGTTGCTGTTGCTACAGGAGCAGGGTTTTGATACCGGCTACACACAAAGTCCCATCATCCCGGTACGCATTGGTGACAACCACAAAACCTTTTTGTTTACCAAAGCCCTGCAGGACAAAGGCGTTTTTGTAAACCCTGTGGTATCGCCCGCCGTTCCCTCCGAATCATCTTTAATAAGATTGTCGCTCATGGCCACGCATTCTTTCAGCCAGATCGAAGAAGCGGTAGAGAAAATGAAAGAAACGGCCCTGATGCTGGGTATTGATCTGAAACTGAAAAAAGAAAGCGCATGACCGGTATTGTAACCGTACATACTCCTAAGCAGTTAAAGGCCTTCATTGATTTCCCTCATGACCTGTATGCAGGAGATAAAAACTATGTACCAGAACTTTTTATTGCGCAGCGTGACCTTTTAACGCCGGGTAAACACCCCTTTCATGAACATTCAAAGGTGCAGCTATTCCTTTATTATAAGGAGAATGTAATCAGTGGAAGGATCGCTGCCATTCTGAACAATAATCATAACCGTTTTAATAATACTACCGACGGGTTCTTTGGCTTTTTCGAGTGCATCGATGACCTGCAGGTAGCGGATACTTTATTCGGGACGGCAGAACAATGGCTGCGGGAACAGGGCGCCACTACGATCATTGGCCCGGTGAACCCCTCCACCAATGAGCCCTGCGGTATGCTGATCGATGGTTTTAACGATCCGCCGCTTGCCATGATGACGTATAACAAACCTTATTATACGGCTTTGATGGAAAGGGTGTCCCTTAAAAAAAAGGTAGACCTGCTTGCATATAATATTAATACAGCGGAAGTGGGCGACCGGCCGCTCTTGTTGCAGGAGCGATTGCTGAGCAGGCTGCGGCAGAAAAACATCACTATCCGCGCGGTAAACAAGAAAGACCTGGCGCATGAAGCCAGGAACGTACGCGAAGTGTACAATGCCGCCTGGGATAAGAACCTGGGGTTTGTACCAATGACAGATAAGGAGTTCAGCTACCTGGCAAATGACCTGAAGATGGTGCTGGACGAACAGCTTTGTCTGATAGCCGAACACAATGGCAGGCAGATAGGTTTTGCCCTGGCCATTCCCGATATCAACCAGATCCTGATCAAAGTGCGACGGGGAAGGTTGCTGCCAACCGGCATTTTCAAGCTGTTGTTCAATATGAAAAAGATCAACCGCATTCGCGTGCTGGCGCTGGGAGTGAATAAAGAATACAGGAAAATGGGTATTGAAGCCTGTTTTTATGCGGCCATTATAAAACGGGCAGGCGAACGCAAATTGAAAGGTGCGGAAGCATCCTGGATCCTGGAGCACAATGAAATGATGAATAAAGGAATTGAAAACATCAACGGAAAGGTATACAAACGTTACCGCATATATGAAAAACCGTTATGAAAGAAAAGGTATTGATAACGGGCGCCAGCGGCTTCATAGGATTTCACCTCATTGAAGAAGCGCTGCTCAGGAGACTGGATGTGTATGCAGCAGTCAGACCAGGCAGTGACATCAAGCACCTGAAAGAATATGACATCAGGTTTTGTGAACTGGACTACACCAATGAGGCACTGCTGGCGAAACAATTAGCTGACGGCGGTTTTAATTATATCATTCATGCGGCCGGCGCTACACGGGCCGCCTCACAGCAAATGTATGATACGATCAATGCCTCCTATGCTTTTAACCTGGCCAGCGCTGCTATAGAAGGACTCGGAAGCGTACTAAAAAAGTTTGTTTTTGTGAGCAGCCTGGCTGCAGTTGGTCCCACAGACAGCCGTCTCCGGTTGATCACGGAAGAAACAACGCCGGCGCCGGTAACAGCTTACGGAAGAAGTAAACTGCTTGCAGAACAAAAATTAAAAACACTGCCATCACTTCCGTTGGTGGTTCTGCGCCCCACTGCGGTGTATGGTCCGCGCGAGCGGGATATTTTTATAATGATCCGATCCATCCACCGCGGGATGGAACCTTATATAGGCCGGGTTGCTGATCAATATTTAAGCTTCATATATGTGAAGGACCTGGCTGCGGTGGCAATAAAGTCATTATTCTCCAATGTGTCGCATATGACCTTCAATATTTCCGACGGAGAGAGCTATGATCAATACGAGCTTGCCAATCTTGCCAAACAAATACTGAACAAAAAAACTGTACGATTTCACTTGCCATACACGATGGTAAAAGGGATGGCCTTTGCCCTGGAAAAATGGAGTGGATGGCGTGGAAAAACGCCGGTACTGAACAGGGAAAAATTGCATGAGCTCACAGCGGTCAGCTGGCAATGCAGTATTGAAAAAGCAAAAACACAGTTGTCTTTTTTACCGCAGTATTCGTTGAAGCAGGGTCTTTGGGAAACATTGCAATGGTACCGTTTAAACAAGTGGTTATAATTATATAAGAAAAATTAAGGTTTATATGAAAGAACAAATGTTGCCGGCAGAAGGAAAATTAGGTATCCTGCTTCCTGGCCTGGGTGCTGTAGCCTCTACCATGATCGCAGGAGTTATTGCCAGCAGGAAGGGATTGGCTAAACCGATCGGATCATATACTCAAACCGGTCATATTGAACTGGGCGAAGGAAAGGGTGATCGTTACCCCCTTCTTAAAGATTTTGTGCCGCTGGCTTCGCTGGAAGATGTTGTATTTGGCGGATGGGATATCTATGAAGATAATGTATTCCAAGCAGCAAGCCAGGCGCGCGTGCTTGATCAGCATTTGCTGAATGCCATCAGGCCCGAGCTGGAAGTGATAAAACCCATGAAGGCTGTTTTTGACAGGAATTATGTAAGGAACCTGGATGGTACATTCATCAAGCAAAGCGCTACCAAATGGGATGCCGCTCAGGAACTGATCAAGGATATCGAAACATTCAAAAAAGAAAACAATGTAAACCGCGTAGTGATCGTATGGACCGGTTCTACTGAAAAGTACCTGGAGCAATCGGCTGTACATGAAACGATCGCTTCTTTTGAAGCAGGGTTGAAAAACAATGATCCGGCTATTGCGCCCAGTATGGTGTACGCGTATGCAGCAGTAAGCGTGGGTATTCCTTTCATCAATGGAGCGCCTAACCTCACCACTGATATTCCCGCCATCGTACAGCTGGCCCAAAAAACAAAAACACCTATCGGCGGTAAGGATTTTAAAACAGGCCAAACGCTGATGAAAACGATCGTGGCGCCCGGCCTGGCAGCCCGTTCACTGGGCGTTACCGGCTGGTTCTCTACCAACATCCTGGGTAACCGCGATGGGCTGGTGCTGGATGACGAACAGAATTTTAAAACAAAAGAGGTGTCAAAACTGGGTGTACTGGAAGATATCCTGCGGCCCGATCTGCATCCTGATCTTTACGGGGAACTGTATCATAAGATCCGGATCAATTATTATCCACCGCATGGTGATAACAAGGAGAGCTGGGACAATATCGACATTTTCGGCTGGCTCAATTATCCCATGCAGATCAAGATCAATTTCCTTTGCCGCGATTCTATCCTGGCAGCCCCCATTGTACTGGACCTGGCGCTTTTTGCCGACCTGGCCCAACGCGCAGGCATGTACGGCGTTCAGGACTGGTTGTCGTTCTATCTTAAATCGCCCCAGACCAAACAGGGAGAACATGCAGAGAATGATATTTTCAAACAATTGAATACGCTGAAGCAGGTATTACGTGATATGATGCAGGAACAAACAGTGGCGTCGCCGGCGTTAAACCGTGCTAAAGCAACGGAAGAGATGGCATGAGAACGATTGCCCACATCATAGCAACTGCAGGCGGAATTGGCTTCCTTAAGGGTGGAGGAACAGCCGCCGCAGTTGTTTTTTGTATAGCCTGGTATTTTTTTCCCATAGGGTATGTTTACCAGGCCTTGTTGCTGGTGGCGTTACTGGCAGTGGGTATATGGAGCGCCACCAGAATGGAAACCGTATGGGAACACGACAGCAACAGGATCGTAATAGATGAGGTGGCAGGCATGATGATAACATTGATCTTCCTGCCACATAATGGCGTGTATATCGTTACAGGCTGCGTGCTGTTCCGCTTTTTTGATATGGTAAAACCGCTGGGTATTCGCCAGGCAGAATTATTGCCACGCGGCATGGGCGTAATGGCCGATGATGTACTGGCTGGTATTTACAGCCAGCTGATCCTGCGGGCAATAGTGATGGGTAAATTTTTGTAACAATGATCACTTTCCTGAAAGCCAATATAGCATCGCTCATAGCTTCTGTAAGTGATTTTTTGATAACGGTGCTGCTGGTACAATGGTGCGGAACAAATGTGGTAACGGCTGCGGCCGCAGGAACTGTAACAGGAGGTATTATTAATTTTTTTATAGGCAGGCATTGGGTTTTTCAGGCAGGAGATGAAAAGGCAGTAAGGCAACTTTGGAAGTATGCGCTGGTATGGACCGGCAATTTGTTATTGAATACGGGTGGCGTATACGTACTTGCCTGCCAGGCTGGGTTGCATCACACCGTATCTAAAGTAGTGGCATCATTGCTGGTTGCTTTCCTGTACAATTATCCCCTGCAAAAGAATTTCGTGTTCAGCAATAATTGGTAGATGATGATTAGTTTGATAGATAGTAAGAAAGGTTTCGCCTTATTCCTCTTTGTTACCTGCTTCTTTGTAGGCACGCAGGCGCAAACGGTGATCAAGGGATTTGTAAGAGATGCCCAAACACATGCGCCCCTGGCTTTTGTAAGCGTTTATTTCAAAGGCAGCAAAGGCGTGGTAAGCGGTGAGGATGGCAGTTATTCTATTTCCACCAGCAACCCCAAAAACACCACGCTGGAATTTTCTTTCAATGGGTATAAGGTGCTGCGGAAAAAAATAACGCAGGGTATTACGCAGGACATCGATGCCGACATGGAAGTGGCCGAGATGGCCTCAGTAACGGTGAACTCAAGAAGACGAACCAAATACAGCAACCGGGATAACCCGGCCGTAGACCTTATCAGAAAAGTGGTCGACAATCGTGACCGCAACCGGATGAAGGCTTTTGATTATGTGCAATACCAGCAGTACGAGAAAATGGAATTGTCGCTTACCAATAAGCCGGAAAAGCTGATGAACAACAAGCTGCTGAAGAACTACCGTTTTTTGGTGGAGAACCAGGATACTTCCAAGATAGAAGGAAATGCCCTGGTGCCGGTATATATTGAGGAAACCCTTTCCAATAAGTTTTTCAGAAAAAGTCCTTCCAAAGAAAAAACATATGTGCTGGCAAAGAAGAAGGTGAACCTGGGTGAGTTTGTAGACAACGATGGCATTACGCGCTATTTGAATAGTATGTATACGCCCATCGATATTTATGAACCCAATTTGATGTTGCTCTCGAACCAGTTGCTCAGCCCTATTTCAGACCTCGCTCCTACCTTTTACCGGTTTTACCTGGGCGATACCGTTGAACTGGATGGTATCAAACTGGTGAAACTGACATTTGCGCCCCGCAATCCCAACGACCTTTTGTTCAGGGGTTCCATGTTCGTAACACTCGATGGCAACTATGCGGTTCAAAAGATCCAGATGGGTCTGACAAAACATGCCAATATCAACTGGACAAGAGACCTGCGCATTAAACAGGATTTTGAGCGTGGGGCCGATGGCCGCTACCACGTGGTGATGAGCAATATACTTTCAGAATTTGCTTTGTCGAAAAAAGCATCTGGTGGACTGGTGGGCGAGCGAACCGTTTCTTACAAGAATTATGTGATCAACCAAGCGGCTCCCGATTCGGTGTATGAAGGCAAACCGGAAGTGATCGTGGAGGGGACAGCATCCGACGCTGACAGTTTTTGGGTGGCCAACCGGCATACCGCACTCTCCGCTACTGAAGAGAAGGCTTATACCAATATGGACAGCCTGAAAAATATGAAGTCGTACCGCCGGCTGATGGACTGGGCCACCTTTTTACTGGCAGGATATAAGTCCGCCGGTCCGTTTGACATTGGTCCCGTAAATGCATTTTACAGTTTCAATCCTGTAGAAGGTTTCAGACTGCGCTTTGGCGGTCGCAGCACACCCAAGTTAAGCAAGCGGTTTTATATTGAAACGTATGCCGCGTATGGTTTTAAAGATGAAAAGTGGAAGTATTTTGTATCCGGCGCTTATTCTTTCAACGGGAAATCGATCTATGCTTTCCCGCTCAATTATTTGCGGCTGAGCTATCAGCACGATACCAAAATACCCGGACAGGAATTGCAATTTGTACAGGAAGATAATTTCCTGCTGTCGTTCAAACGGGGTAATAATAACAAGTGGCTGTACAACGATATTTACACGGCCGAGTATGTTCGGGAGTTTGGCAAAAATATCAGCTACACATTTGGGTTCAAGAACTGGAAGCAACAACCTGCCGGCAGCATCATTTATCAAAAACTCGATGGCGCCGGTACGTACAACATACCAGAAATTACCACTACCGAGCTGTCGGCTGAGATCCGCTGGGCGCCCCATGAGCAATTTTACCAGGGAAAGGTGTACCGCATTCCTATCTATAATAAGTATCCTATTTTCCGGCTTCGCTATATTTCCGGCATCAAAGGATTTGTGAACGGAGATTATAATTACCAGCAACTGACACTTAATATTTTCAAGCGGTTTTATTTCTCGCAATTCGGTTATGCCGATGTGGTGGCCGAGGGCGGCAATATTTTCGGCCAGGTCCCCTACCCTTTGTTGACCATTCACCGGGCCAACCAAACCTATGCTTACCAGCTCAATTCATTCAACATGATGAACTTTATGGAGTTTGTAAGCGACCATTATGCATCGGTAAGTACAGATTATTATTTCAACGGATTCATCTTTAATAAACTGCCCCTCATCAGGAACCTGAAGCTGCGTGAGGTGGCCGGCTTCAAGATGGTATATGGCGGTGTACGCCGGGAAAACGATCCAACCTATAATAAGGAAACATTTTTATTCCCGACCGATGAAAATGGCCAGACCACCACTTTTTCGCTGGCCGGCAAACCCTATATGGAAGCGAGTGTAGGCATCAGCAATATATTCAAATTACTTCGGGTAGACCTGATAAAACGGCTTACCTACCTTGACAACCCGGATGCACCCAAGTGGGGTATCCGCGCCAGGGCTAAGTTTGATTTTTGATTAAACTATTTTGTTATGACCCAGATAGCTATGCGTGACCGTTTGCAAAAAAATATTTACAGTGTAATAGATCCGGCAGTGCGTGGGTTGGTAAAAGCAGGCGTGACACCGAACTTTATTACCACCACCGGTCTTGTGTTGAATATTGGCGTAGCGGTGGTGTTTATTGTGGGAGCCGAAGAAGGCAACCGCGGAGATCTTTCTTATGTTGGCTGGGCGGGCGCCCTGATCCTTTTTGCCGGTCTGTTCGATATGCTCGACGGGCAGGTGGCGCGAATGGGTAATATGAGTTCCCGCTTTGGCGCCCTGTATGATTCTGTGCTGGATCGCTACAGCGAAATGTTCATGTTCCTTGGCATCTGTTATTACCTGGTAGCCCACCATTATTTCCTGAGCTCCCTGTTTGCTTTTATTGCCCTTATTGGCTCTATGATGGTGAGTTATACCCGCGCCCGCAGTGAAGGACTGGGTATTCAAAATAAAGGTGGATTGATGCAGCGGCCCGAAAGAGTGGTGTTAACTGCCCTATCGGCTATTGCCTGCGGCATTACGGCTTCGCTTATTGGTGGCGATTATAAATTATCGGTACCCGGTATTCCGTTCCATATATTTGAAACCATGTCGGTATTTACCATTCCGATCACTGTAATGGCAGTGTTAACGAATATTACCGCTATTAAAAGACTGATAGACGCTAAAAAAGCGCTCGACAATAAAGTATGATCCGAATCATTTTTCTACTGGTATTGTGCAGCCTGCCTTTACGCTATGCAGCAGCGCAGGACGGCTTCCCGGTGCCGCCGGGCAATGCCAGCCAGTTGTTTTACTTACAGCGCACCTCCAATACCAATACGATCGTATATGAGTTGAATTATAAAAAAGGGGTCCTGGATGAAAATAATCCGGTGCATGTTTTTTGGATCAGGTATGCCGAAAAAGGGCAAAAGGCCGAACTAAGCTGGATCCAGCGGGTGTTTGCGTACGGGGTGAAGATAAAGTTGATGCCCGATAGCAGTTACCGGGTACGATTGGTTTCTTATGCAGGCTATTCAATGTACCTGAAGAAAGGGGTTGATAATAAATACCGGTTGTATGCGCCTATTAACGGGAAGCTGATGATCCTCAATCGCATTTTTGTAAAGATCACAGGCGGCTCTATGTGGTCGCCCGACATTGAATACTTTGAAGTGAGTGGCATAGATCCTGCAACCGGTAAGCCTGTTGCCGAGCGTAAGAAGGTACTGACGAATGAAATAAAAGAGTGATCGTTATTAAATTTTTCTGCAATGAAAAAGTTGTATGTCTCTAATTCTACTGAATCAGTGAGGATGTTCAAAAGCAGCTGGATGGAAGCATTGTCGAAGGTGCATTTCTCCATCCCGCTTTTTATTTATGTGCCCGTTATTGCCGTCATGACCTGGCTGGCTTTTGACAGGAACATCTCAATAGATGGCTATTTTTTGTTACTGGCTGCCGGTGTGGTAGTATGGACGGCTACAGAGTATCTACTGCACCGCTTTATTTTTCATTTTGAGCCATCATCCGAATGGGGCAAACGGATCCATTTTATATTCCATGGCGTACACCACGATTATCCCAAAGATGCAAAACGGTTGGTGATGCCTCCTTCTGCCAGCATTCCTCTCGCTGCAGGTTTTTATTTTTTGTTTTCATTGATGTTTACAAATAAAACATTATTGTATCCTTTCTTTGCCGGTTTTGTGGCGGGTTACCTGGTGTATGATATGATGCATTATGCCATGCACCATTATAATTTCAAAAGCCGGCTGATGAAGCAGGTAAAGCAGCACCACATGCTTCATCATTATGATGATCCCACCAAAGGATATGGGGTAAGCTCCTCCCTGTGGGATGTTATTTTTCAATCTGGTTTCCCTAAGAAGAAAAAGTAATATGCTTAAAACTGTTCCTGCTGTTCCCATTGCGCCCAGAACTTTTATGGTCACTACAATGATCTCTGTAGTTTACCTGTTGCTGTCTGTGTGGCTGGTAGGCTTCAAGGTTGACCAACTGGTATTGATCGCCATTTTTAACGGGCTGTATTATGCCTCCGGCATTACGCGGAAGTTTATTACCGGGTTTTCGATCTTTATGGTGTACTGGATCATTTTTGATTACATGAAAGCCTTTCCCAATTATACCTTCAGGGATGTGCATATTGGCGAATTGTACAACACCGAAAAACATTTGTTCGGTATTACTACTGCAACAGGCAAAGTTACCCCCAATGAATTTTTCCTGCAACATCATACCATGGCCGGTGATCTGTTAAGCGGCCTTTTTTATTTGTGCTGGGTACCGGTCCCTTTGTTGTTTGCTTCTTATTTGTTTTTCAGGAACCGGCCATTGTTCCTGCGGTTCGCCCTGGCGTTCTTTGTGGTGAATATGATAGGCTTTGTGATATATTATATTTACCCGGCAGCACCGCCGTGGTATATACAGGAACATCAATTTAATTTTATCGCGGCTACACCCGGCAATACTGCCGGACTGAAACGGTTCGACGAATTGGTGGGTGCTCCGGTCTTTCAATCTTTGTACGCCAAGGGATCGAATGTTTTTGCAGCTATGCCTTCCTTACACTCCTCCTATCCGGTGATCGTATTATTTTATGGCATAAAGGGGCGTTATAGATATATCAGTATCATTTTTGCGGTGATCATGGCTGGTATCTGGTGTTCGGCGGTGTATACCAGCCATCACTATGTGCTGGATGTACTGGCGGGCATTTGTTGTGCCATTACAGGCATTACCCTGGTAGAGCGGGGTGTTTCCCGGCCAGGATGGTTCTCCAGGTTTGTTGATTCTTATTTATCTAAAATTATTTAAGCGATTCTCATGAGTGGTTCTTCTCTCTTAACTAATAAAAAACAAGCGATCCTTACCGAATTGAGCAACGGTGATTTTGATGCCTTTCTGTATGATTGTGATGGTACGCTGGCCGATAACATGGAAGGCCACAAAGCATCCTACCGTGCAGCAGCGCTTATGTATGGATTTGAACTGGATGATACCATTATCGATGAACTGGCGGGTTGGCCTATTGTACAGGTGGCTGAAGAGATCAGGAAACAGTATGGTCTCCCTTTTAAACCGGAAATTTTTGCGCAGCTGAAGAACAAACTATATGAAGATACTTTTATCCAGGATACAAAACCTATCGACTTTGTGGTAGCCCATCTGAAAGCACATGTTGGCAAGGTGCGTATCGGTGTGGTTTCCGGTGGCGGCCGTATTTCGGTTTCCAGGACCCTTCAACAACTCGGTATTACCAAACTCGTTGAGGTATTGGTATGCGCCGGCGACACCGCCCGTGGTAAGCCTCATCCCGATCCTTTTTTATATGCAGCCAAACGTTTAGGAGTTGACCCCGCCAGATGCCTCGTTTTTGAAGACGGCAATCCGGGAGTGCAGGCTGCGGTAGCGGCCGGTATGCAGTGGATACGTATAGATCAGGTGTAAGCGCAGCGCAAATAATTATAGATCGCCAAACACTCCAATAGACATTTCTATTACCTGATCTCCGCTTCTCAACTTTTCACTATATCACAAAGCATTGCATCATCAACCAGATGGTGCAATCTTTTTTTTAGAAATACGTATAGTGATAGGCTTTACCAACTATCCTGTTTATAGAGCCGTTTGTATAGTATTACATCATCGTTCTTTCCATTCCTTTTTATATTTCCCGCTTAAATTTATTTAATGTTGTCAAGAACCTTATTGTCTTTATTACTGCTCTCTTGCTTTTTTTTCGCCCAGGCACAAAAGCCCAATTACAAAAAAGGATGCCTGATCTACACGCTCGGAAAAGACACTACGGCGATCGGAAATTTCGAATTGAAAGGATACGATTTCTCTATAACGGTTGCCGACTTAACCGGGGCTGTTACGGTAAGCAAACTGAAGGGAAGCTTTTTCCCCAATGGTGAACTACAGACTGTTGAAGGAAATATGTATAAGCCTGTTGCGGGAAAAGACTCACAATTGCTCTATACCTATAAACTCTATTACGACAGCAGCAGCACTTTTATTGAAACCCGAAGAAACAATACGGCTACAACAAGAAAGTATCCTGTAAAGGTCATGGCCGCCAACAGTCTCGGTGGATATGCGCTTGTGTATATGCCCGCATTACTGGTGAATTTTGCTCCGGGGAAAAATGGGGATAGCCTGTTAAGTCATCATATTGTTTTTAACAGTGCAAGGAACTTTATTATTCGTAAAACAGGTGACAGAAATTTTTCCATCGGTAGCCCGGTCATGGGAATGTTTACATTATCCCTCGACAAAAAAGGCAATTTACGCGCTGTAGATGGCATCGGTACTTCCTGGAATATCAAGGGAATGGCAATCTCTCCGATTAATATGGATTCCGTGATAATGGCGAATGTGACCAAAGACAACGCGAGTCCACATATTCCAATAGCCAATAAGCTAGACTCTGTTCAAACCATAATTGGAGCGACAGCTATCAAGATCAGGTACTCGCGCCCTTCAGTGAGAGGAAGGGTAATTTTCGGTGAAGTTGTTCCGTACAACCGGTTCTGGCGAACAGGGGCTGACGCTGCCACAAAACTCACGCTCGATCAACCTCTTTATTTCAATGGCAGGGAACTGTCTGCCGGAGAGTATTCGATATTTACCATACCGTCAAAAAACGGCTGGACCATTATGTTTAATAAACAAGCCAATATCTGGGGTACGGAGTATAAGGCAGAAAATGATGTGCTGCGGGTTCAAATGTCAGTAGAAACGTTGCAGGAGACGGTGGAACTGTTGACTATAAACGTGGTGCAAGCTGATAAAGGAGGAAGGATCGAGGTAAGCTGGGATAACCTGAAAGCATCGGTACCATTCAGCACATCCTTGTAATAGTATGGATCGGCTCAATTGCCAGGCATAAACAAGGCGTCAATTGGTGACGCCTTGTTTAAAATTTGTTGAAGTGGGCATTCAGCTCGGGCATCCTGCTCTATATGCTTATTTAGATATTTTTGGGGGCGCGTTCTTCTTCAAATACTCAGCCAGGGATTTAATACTATACGTGTCTATATAATCAACCCCCAGTTCAAGGATTTTTTGCCAACCTTCTTCATTATCAGGCGTGTTCCAGAACCTCACTTTTTTCCCCAGATCATGACCTTTAGCAACTGCCTTTTGTAAAGCCAGCCAATCTTTCGCCGGAGGATCGCCGGCGCCTTTCCAGGTTGTGTATTCCCTTAAGTTATCGCTCAGGATTGCAATACGGGTAAGTTCTTCCTTACTGTATCTATTGCTCAATAAACCGTCAAACCAAATAAAGGAAGGGTATGAAACATAGGAACTGGAAACGGGTTTGTTACCACTTACAAGTATCATCAGCGATTTGCACTGGGTAATATCAGGATACTGTGATAACAGGTCTACAATTTTACTGAGCGTAGCTGCACCTTCCGATTTTACATCTAACATCAGGATCAACGACCGGGTGGTATCTTCATATACGTACCCATTGTTCGATTTAATATAGGCCAATAAGGGTTTGATGTATAGATCTTCCAATGTTTTATGATTAGCAACATCTCCTTCACCGTGAGCCACAAATACCACATCATCGCTCAAATATACATCTGCCTCAACGGAACCAAACTTATTATTATAGGCGGCAAGCAGCGGCGGTTCATGTTGGTAGTCATTGTGTGCATGCGCATTAGCCGTAGTGTAAACATTTGTTTGCGCCACTGCACGAGCTGTAATCAATAATAAAAAAACTAATACCAGGTTCTTCATAACAAAGGGATTTTTTTGCAGGTTAACGAATTATCATCTGGCAATACGGATCCTTCCTGCAATCGTGCGAGTATAAATGTAAACACGACAAGTTATAAATTAAATTTTAATTAATGAAAGCTCATTTTTGATTAACAGGAAGGATCTGAAACGGCTGCATCGATTTAAGAGGTTGATTTTTAAACAAATAACCTACCTTTCTCCCCCTGGCGCGCTTTTCCTATTATGAGCGCCAAACCGCAATTTTTGCAGAACCCGGGTTATTGATTGTATGCCTGATACAAAACATTGCCCCATTCACCAGTAGGTAAATGGGCAATGTTTCATTTGTTAATTAATAAAAGCGGGGCCTTCGACCTAAATACTAAGCCGATTTAATGAACGCTAAGACGTCTTTATTTATCGTAGCGGCCTCTGTTGCCGGCATTCCATGTGGGAAACCCGGGTAAGTAATTAATTTCCCGTTCTTTAATAATTTAATAGCTTTTAAAGCAGTAATGTTTATAGGAACGATCTGATCGTCTTCGCCATGAAGTACCAATACTGGTATGTCCACATTTTTTAGATCTTCGGTAAAATCGGTTTCTGAAAAAGCCTTTATGCATTCATAGTGAGCAAGTATGCTACCCATCAT
>NZ_JBJMLX010000182.1:0-3013 GCF_045805085.1 Niastella sp. | reverse complement strand
GTGATATACCTATAGCCACTCTCCCAACCAGTGTTTTCGGTAAAGCTTCTGACTAGTTATTACTTATTTCAAAAATATATGCTGTGAAAACAGCGCTAAATAGTTATTGTTATTAGGAATAAACAATAAGTCGGCACGCACAGGGAAGCATAGCTGTAATAAGTTTCTGTGTGAAGTACAGACCCACATGCAAATATGCTTCCTGGCAACACGCCCTGTTTTTGCGCAGGGCGTGTTTATTTATGTTAGTGAATTACCATTGTTATGCTCATTGATCACATTTCAATTCTTTTAACACTGCATCTGCCTGGGTATACCCCAATTCGCTGCTCTTTTTCAGATCGGCGCAGGCTTCTGTCTTTTTTTCCAAAGCTTTATAGGAAATGGCCCTGTAATAGTGGACCTCTACATCATCGGGATTGATGGTAAGTGATTTTGTATAATCTTCAATCGCTTTCTGATGTTGATTCATTAACGACCAGGCCCATCCTCTTTTGGCGTAGGCTTTCAGCGTGGGTTTAATTTTTATAGATGTATTCAGGTCTTTAATTGCATTCTCATACTGTTTTTGTAATATCCTCACCTGGCCTCTTTCTGTATAACATAACTCATTGGTTGAATCAATTGATATAGATATATTAAGATCGGATATAGCTCCTTCAAGGTCATTTTTTGCTTCTTTTGCCATGCCCCGTTCGCTATAGGAGACAGCGTCCCGCGGGGTTGATGCAATAACTCTGGAATAACTTGAAATAGCCAGATCATTTTGGCTGGTTACCCGATAATACTTACCAAAATAAAAATATAATTGGGGATCAGTTGAGTCGATCTGTTTTGACGATTCCAGATCGGTTCCGGCATCCTCAAATTGATACAGATACAATTTGGCTGCGCCTCTCATCATTAATGATTTGGCTATTTCCTGGTCATTAAGAATTGCCTGGGTAAACAATTCAACTGATTTACTATAATTGGCCAGATCATATTCTTTGTTTGCTTCTTCATAATAGTTCCGGGTATAGTCCAATGCTTTTAATTCAGCATCTGACTGGGTAAACCCTAATTCGCTGCTCTTTTTCAAATCAGCGTAGGCTTCTTCCTTTTTCCCCAAAGCTTTATAAGATTTACCCCTGTAATAATAGAGCTCCCCTGCATTAGGGTCAAACTCAAGTGATCTTGTAAAATCTTCAATTGCTTTTTGATGTTGATCTGTCAACGACCAGGCCACTCCTCTATTGGCATATGCTCTTTGATTGGGTTTGATCTTCAAAGATTTATTAAAGTCTTTAAAAGCCTCCTCATACTGTTTTAATTCTGTCCTGATACAGCCTCTGTCTGTATAATAATATGCTTTGGTCGAATCGATTGATATGCCTTTATTGGCATCGATTAAAGCCCCCTGAAGGTCATGTTTAAAGCCCCTGGCATCTGCCCGTTCCATATAAGCGTCAGCAGCCCGCGGATCAATGGCTATGCATTTGGAATAATTTGCTATTGCTAGATCTAAACTATCGCTTAAATAATAATACTTGGCATAATAATAATATAACCTGGAATTAGTTGGATCAAGCTTTTTCGACGATTCCAGGTCGGTTACAGCATCTTGTAATTTAACCAGATAAATCTTTGCTGCTCCCCGCATCATTAATGATCTGGCTATTTTCTGTTTATTAAGAATTGCCTTGGTAAACCATTCAATTGAGTTGCTAAAATTATCCGCATCAAATTGTTTCATTCCTTCTTCAAAACAGTTCTGACTAAAGCCCAAATTAGCAATCAGACATAGTAAGAGCACCAGGGGCAGGTATTTATTCTTTATCATATTGAACAAGGGATAATTATTCAGATTCTACTGTATATTCTGTGATACGAACTTCGGGTTGATTTAAACTTAAAGAAAAACAGGTGGCAGCATCCTGCCGGGTAAGCCGAAAATAATATTTATCGTCTTTAACGCCAATAAATTCATAAGCCCCTACTCCTTTTACTTCCAGGGTATGAAACTGGTTATCTTTAGTGAATAACAGCACTGTAGTATTACTGGTAGCCAGTGAGCCAAACCCAAAGATCTTCTTTTGAACATCGTAATATTTTAACCTGGTCAGGTACTTTTTTCCCCCGTAATAGATTGTTGAGTCTGCCGTGAGATTGAGATGAGGCGCCGATACTTTTCCGGTTTTAAATAAAGTGTTTTGCGTGTATTTGAACGAAGCCTGCTCAACACTGTTAAAAAAGGTACTGGGTTGAACTGTCCCGGTTATAGCAGCTTTTACAGGAAAGGCATTTGAATTACTATCCGACTTACAGCCAATAGTAGCGAAAAAGATAATACCTGCGATTAGTGACGATTTTATGTATAGCCTCATTATAATTCCTTTTGTGCTTCCTTCGGAAAAATAGCAATTTTATTCAACCTGACGGCTGAATTTAACAGGCGTGCGCTTTTTTTATATAAGCGTTCTGTTTTGACCGATAACTGTGCAGGAATTTACTGAAAAGTGGAAGGATCGGTTACTGTTATCCCCAACCCCGGGGTCTCACTAACCGTTACCTTACCATTATCAAATTGTAACCCGGTAGCGATATCATCGGCCAGTAACAAGGGGCCATCCATATCCACATAATCCAGCAGGGGCGTTAAATGAGCAATAGCCGCTGAGCCTACGGTACTTTCATTCATGCTGCCCACCATTACTTTCAGGCCCAGTTCGCGGGCCTGGGTTATCATCCGGCGGGCTGGCGTTATACCGCTGCACTTGGTGAGTTTAATATTAATACCATGAAAATGACCATTGCATTTTTGTACGTCGGTTTCCAGTACACAGCTTTCGTCGGCTATTAATGGCAGTGGAGATTCGCTGTATAACCGTTTCATGCCTTCCCAATCGTCTTTAGCCAGTGGTTGTTCTACTAACTCAACGCCCAGGTCTTTGAGCGCGGGTAATTTCTCCAGGGCTTCGGTAACCGTCCAGGCGGCATTGGCATCAACGCGTAGGATGGCATCGGTATGTTT
>NZ_JBJMLX010000181.1:0-6937 GCF_045805085.1 Niastella sp. | reverse complement strand
CGGGCAGCTTAACTAAAGTATTATTTTTCCAATAACCGCCATTCGTTCCAAAGACTGACATATAAATGTCACTTCCTGAGGTAACGATAGAAGTAATGTTTTTGCCGTCGGTTAAAGTATCCCGAAGTGTAATAGTATTCGGCTGCGACAAACTTTTTTTCCAATATGCAGCTTTTGCATTGATTGTGTTGCCGCCAACATATAAATAAGGCCCCTGGGTTGGAAAATTGTCGCCGGTGTTATCCGGTGACGAAGTATGTTTTCGGCAGGAAGTAAACGACGCACCTGCAATAAGCATAAGCAATGGCAGTGTAAAAGTTTTCATGTCGTTAACGATTTTTGGTTTTAATGGGCATCAAACTGACGACAAACAATTATTCATACATGCGATGCCTACTCTAAACTAGGAATCTTTAACGGCTATTTAATGTTAAATCAGGATTGCTTTGCAATCGATCAAAGCCAGAAGCACTAATTATAGAAATAGATATATAATGAACATTGAGGATCAGTAGTTGTAAAGATGAAATTTGATTCCGGGAAAGAAATTTTTAACATACTTGTTTCTATTATAATCTTTAATGTTTGGCGGTGTGCATTTTATTCTATTTACAATAATCTTCTTCTTTCTTCTTTTCTCATTACCAAAAACTCGCCATGCTCAAATTGCAAACCTTTTTTAAGCTCCATTGAACTACCAAAGTATATTGATCTTTTTATTGCCCCGAGTGACATTTTGGAACGGCGACTCAAATATTCGGCTCGCTCTAATGACCGCTCAACCACTTTGTTTTTTGGCACAACTTCATCTATTGCCCCAAGTTTAAGGGCTTCTGCTGGTGAAAATGGTCGACCTTCGAGTACAGAATTTAAAGTTTGTTGCATGCCGATTAATTATTGGGTTATAGAAATTAAAGCACCATCAGTTAAATTTTTCTGACCACCCGTAACAACCAACTCGTTTTCAGTTAGCCCGGATGCAACTACAATTTTATTATCTATTATGTTTCCAAGGCTAACCCTACGCTTAAACACTTTATTCTGTTCTTTATCTACAACAAAAACAAAACTTTGATTGGACAAATCTTGTTGAATGCACTCAGCAGGTATTAAGACTGCCTGCTTTTTATTTTTGGTAGCTATTCTGGCTTCCGCTATCATGCCGGGACGAATGAGTAAGCCGGGGTTTTCAATGTCAACCTTAATTGTGAAAGCCCGTGAAGTAGCCTCAGCGGTTGATCCCACTTCAGTTACTTTGCCCGTAAATGTTTTATCAAGAGAAGATATGATCACGTTTGCATTTTGTCCAATCTTAATTTCATGCAATTCACCTTCCGGAACAAAGGCCACCATTTTTACTTTTCTGATATCTGATACTGTGAATAAAGGCACCCCTACGTTAACAATTTCTCCAACCTCTGCCTCTCTTTTAAGCAGTACACCGCTGATGGAAGAATGTAGCCTGGTATCTAATAAATATTTTTGTTGTAATTGCTGCTGAAGTTTGGCTTGCTGTAACGGAACTGTTCATAGCAATAGCGGGACGAGAAAGGACCGGGAGTTTTTTCATAAACTGTTTGGGATAGGGATCAACTCCCAAAAAAGACCCTTTTTTATCCCTTTAAACGGCTATATATCATATTTTTCTATACATCTCCGGCGGATTCCATTTTTTTATTCAAAAAAAGCTCGGTTTCTTTGATAAACATCATACAGTTACAATGGCCGAAAACCGGGATGTAACGATATACGACATAGCCAGGCACCTGAAAATTTCTGCAGCCACAGTCAGCAGAGGCCTGAACAATAATCCTGCTGTAAGCAAGAATACCCGAAAGAAGATTGCGGAGGCGGCCCGGAAACTGGGTTACCAGAGCAACACCTTTGCCAGCAGCCTGCGAAGCAAAAGCACGCATACGCTGGGGGTACTGGTGCCGCGGCTTAACAGCCATTTCATGTCGTCGGTACTGGCGGGCATGGAAAAAGCTGCCAATAAGCATGGGTATAATCTCATCATTGCCCAATCACTGGAAGAGGCGGAAAACGAAAAACTGAATGCCGAAACCATGTTCAACAAACGGGTGGATGGGCTGTTGATCTCGCTGGCTTATGACACCCCCAACCTCAATCACCTGGAGCCTTTTTTCAAGCGCAATATCCCGGTGGTGTTCTTCGACCGCGTTCAACCCCATACGTCCAGCATTTCGGTTGTCATCAACAACTACGAGGCTGCTTACAACATCACCAGTCACCTGGTAGAACAGGGGTGCCGCCGTATTATGCATCTGGGCGGCAACCTGCTCAGAAACGTGTATAAAGACCGTTTCGATGGTTACCGGCAGGCGCTTAAAGACCGCGACCTTCCCTTCCAGGAGAAATGGCATTTAGTAAGTGCGCTGTCAGAAAAAGACGGAACGGAAGCCGCTGATTATATGCTCAATCTGCCAGCGGCAAAACGGCCGGATGCCGTCTTTTGCGCCAATGATACGTCCGCTGTGTATTGCATGATGGCATTGAAAGCGGCCGGCCTTCGCATCCCTGAAGATGTGGCGTTCGCAGGCTTCAACAACGATCCTATCAGCAAGGTCATTGAACCCAACCTTACCACGGTTGACTATTCGGGCGAAATAATGGGCAACACCGCCGTCACCAATCTTATCAACCACCTCAAAGGCCTCAGCAATCTCTACAGCACCAACTCCATTACGTTACGGGCTGATCTCATTATCAGGGCGTCTTCATTGAAAAGCAAGGCAGGGGGCAAAAAGTAAGAGGTATCAACTGGTCAACTGGTTAACTGATTAACTGGTCAACTACCTCGTAGGCTTTCTAAAAACACCCTGGCCTGTAGTAAGGTACGAATGCAGACTTGTTTTGATCCAGTGCGTCCAGCCCTGTTCACAATCTTTATAACACTCCACATCAGGCGTAAGACCTTCATGGATGAATGTCAGATCTGTTTCGCCGTTATTTTCGTTGAGATCAAAGATCAACCGGGTGTTGGCCCATTCCTTTTTATCATTAAACCAGGGCATATTACAATCGGTAATTAACCAAACCACCCTTTTAGCGGGCACCAGTTCAGTTACGGTCATGGCGAAGAAAGAATCGCCACCCATTGTTATCTGAAAGGTGTCATGTTGTTTTTCGGTGTTTCCGGTAAGGGTAACACCCCACCAGCCGGTTACATTGCTGATCTTTTTAATAGCTTCTGATGCGCTGATCTTTGCAGAAATGCTGCTGTTAAAATCGTTTGTCATTGTATTTGATTTATAACAGCAAAGCTAGCGCGGCAGGAAACGCGCGTATTGTACGAATCGGAACTCAACTTATCAACTGGTGTAATGCCTGGTAGCGAGTTCGTTAATGCTGTTTTGAAGATCGGTTGGGGTGGAACCGGTAAATCGTTTAAAGGCCCTTAGAAAATGAGACTGGTCGTAGTAATATTCGTACATGTATTCTTTTAAATGGAAGAGATCGGCGCCGGTTGAATAAGCCTGGTAAAATTGTTTGAACCGGATTATTTCGGCCAGGTTTTTCGCCCCCGTGCCCAAATTGGCTGTAAACTTTTTATGCAACCAACGCGCGCTGTAGCCGGTTTCTTTTTCGAGTTGCGCTACGGTGATTAACCCTTTGTTCTCAAAGATCCGGTTAATATAAAAATCGTATATGAGATCGGGTGTAGCGTTTTCCAACCGTTTAAGCAGAAAGCTTTGCAGCAACTGCAATTTCTTTTTTACCGAACGCTCCTCTCCCATTTGCTGTTGCAGTACCGATACCTGTTTGCCCAACAGATCGGTCATTCCAACAATTTTATTTTTGACTTCCGTGTAGGGCAATTGAAAAAAGCGGTAGGCGCCGAGCGGGTTGAATTCAACCACTATGGTAGCTGTTTGTACGTCCTCTTTCGGATCGAGCATAACGGCCGAATCAACCAAACCGGTAAATGACAACTCATTTTCTTGTTGAGTGAAGGTCTTGTCTTCTACCCGGGCCACCAACCCGTTGCGGCTGGTAAAGGCGAGTTTGAAATTGGCGTTGGGGACAATCAGTTTTCTATCCAGCGCAGGCAAACGTCCGGAGCTTTCAAACACCCACATTTTCGCAATAAATGGCTGTAATAACGGATGTGGCGTAACCGGATTGAAACTAAACGTTGTCATTGGCAACCCGTAGGATTTGTATTGCTTTAAAGATACTACAAAGGCCCGACTTATATTTTTTGTCGAAAAAACAATTAAAACAGACCCCGGAAGGACCGCCTGTCCATGGCAATTTGTTGATATTGATACTCACTAAAGAATGAAACATTTGATTTGCAAGGGATCCTGTTAATGGCAGGCAACGTGGTATAACTTTTTCAGGGAATTAAACTGATTTAACAACCAATAATTATTTTACTATGAAAGTTTCATCTGCGTTGGCCGGAGGATTAGCAGGAACAATTACAGTAGCTTCCCTGCATGAGGCAATGAGAAGAGTAACCCCTACTGCACCTCGTATGGATCTGCTGGATATGGACCTGCTGCGAAAAGGGTTAACAAAAATGAATAAAAAGGTACCGGCAGATGATGCGCTGCAGCGGTGGGCTGTAGGGGGCGAATTGTTTTGTGATACCGCTTATTTTAGCATGGCAGCTGCAGGTGGCAGAAAAAAAGTATGGTGGTTCGGCGCATTATTAGGACTGGCAGCTGGTATCTCCGCAGTTGTTTTACCCAAGTCAATGGGACTGCCACCCGAACCAAGTAACAAAACGATAGGAACAAAAATAATGACCATAGGATTGTATTTTCTGGGCGGATTAGCTGCTGCAGCTGTTGCGCAATTGGTAGAAGGCTCAGACAAGATCAATGGCCATGATTATATAGAGGATGTTTACCAGTAATTTATTCTTATACATATGTTACTAACCTGGATTTTGTCTGGCGCTATGCCAGACAAAATCCAGTTATGAGATAGTAACTTAATTACCTGCCTTTTCTTCAATTTCCTGCCTCAGATCCGCAATAATTTCTTCGATCAGTTTGGTACCTATATCGCCCTTGCCCTGGCGGCGCACAGCAGCCTTGCCTTCAGCCACTTCTTTTTCGCCAATCACCAGCATGTATGGTATTTTGGCCAGTTCGGTATCCCGTATTTTCTTACCTATTTTCTCGTTACGGTCGTCAATTTCTGCCCGGATGTCGGCTTTTTTCAACTGCTTTAATACGCTTTCGGTATAAGGCAGAAATTTATCGCTAATAGGCAGCAGCTTAACCTGTGTAGGTGTAAGCCATAGTGGGAATTTGCCAGCGCAATGCTCGGTAAGTACGGCTATAAACCGCTCCATGCTGCCAAATGGCGCACGGTGTATCATAACGGGACGGTGCCTGGCATTGTCTTCGCCAATGTAGGTAAGCTCAAAGCGCTCTGGCAGATTGTAATCTACCTGAATGGTGCCTAGCTGCCACTTGCGGCCAATGGCATCTTTTACCATAAAATCAAGCTTGGGACCATAAAATGCGGCCTCGCCATATTCCGTTACGGTGGTCAATCCTTTTTCGGCAGCGGCTTCTATGATGGCTTGCTCCGCCTTTTCCCAGTTCTCGTCGCTACCTATATATTTAGACCGGTCTTCCTTATCCCGTAACGAAATTTGTGCTGTATAATCAGTAAAACCCAACGATCTGAACACATACAATACAAGGTCAATTACAGTTTTAAACTCTTCTTTTACCTGGCCAGGCATGCAAAACAAATGCGCATCATCCTGAGTAAAGCCACGCACCCGGGTAAGCCCATGCAGTTCACCATGCTGCTCGTAGCGGTACACGGTACCAAACTCGGCCAGGCGCAAAGGCAGGTCCTTATAGCTTCTTGGCGATGTTTTATAGATCTCGCAATGGTGCGGGCAGTTCATTGGCTTCAGCAAAAACTCCTCTCCTTCCTGCGGTGTTTTAATCGGTTGAAAGCTATCCTTGCCATACTTTTCGTAGTGGCCTGATGTTACATACAGGTTCTTGTGCCCGATATGCGGGGTAATTACCGGCAGGTAGCCGCTTTCAATTTGCGCTTTTTGTAAAAATTGCTGTAGTCTTTCCCGAAGCATGGCGCCTTTTGGCAACCACAACGGCAGCCCCATGCCCACTTTTTCAGAAAAAGCAAACAACTCCAATTCTTTACCCAGCTTACGGTGGTCACGCTTCTTCGCCTCTTCCAGCAGCACCAGATATTCATCCAGTTCTTTCTGATTGGGGAAAGTGATGCCGTAAATACGGGTTAATTGCTTGTTCTTTTCATCGCCTTTCCAATAGGCGCCGGCAATATTGGTTCGCTTGATGGCCTTGATAAAACCAGTATGGGGAATATGCGGTCCACGGCACAGATCGGTAAAGTCGCCCTGCGTGTAAAAGCTAATGGTGCCATCTTTCAGGTTTTGCAACAGGTCGAGCTTGTACTCATCACCTTTTTCAGTAAAATAAGCAATGGCTTCGTCCTTTGGCATGGCTTTATGAACAAACTCCTCGTTCTTTTTTGCCAGCTCGCTCATTTTCTTCTCCAGCTTCGTCAGGTCTTCTTCTGTCAGCCTGGTATCGCCCAGGTCAATATCGTAATAAAAACCTTTTTCCAGGGCAGGGCCTACCCAGAACTTCACGCCGGGAAATAATGATTCAACCGCTTCGGCCATCAGGTGGGCGCTGCTATGCCAGAAGGTGTTCTTACCTTCCGCATCGTCCCATTTCAGAAAATTAATGGTAGCATCTTCCGTTATCGTAGCCGAGAGGTCTTTTACAACGCCATCTACTTTTGCTGCCAGCACATGGCGGGCCAGCCCTTCCGATATCGACTTTGCGATTTCAAGACCAGTTACGCCAGCTTCGTATTGGCGCACATTGCCGTCGGGGAATGTAATGTTTATGCTCATTTTATTAATTTTTGCAATGGGCATTTCCGCTAT
>NZ_JBJMLX010000180.1:0-4707 GCF_045805085.1 Niastella sp. | reverse complement strand
TTTGGACTTCGTTTTGTTGTGCAAACTCGTCCTCACAGCATCTGCCTGATAGTGTTCGTGTTCCTCGGGCCGGAACTTTGCCGCCAGCTTCCTTCAGATTCCACTTCGCAGTGGACACCCTTGCTCTTGGCTAATGGTTGGCGATTACATACCCCCATAACGGACTTTAACCGTCAAGTTTATCATCATGCATGGCGCACACAAAAAAGCCCCCCGATGTATCGGGAGGCTTTTTTTATATACTCAATAAACTTATTTACATCCTAGCAACTCACACAATTTCGCATCCAGCTCCTGACCACGCAGGTTTTTACCAACGATCTTTCCATTGGGATCTATGAGATAGTTCTGCGGAATGCTTTCAATTTTATACTTGCGGGCGGCCTCGTTATTCCAGTATTGCAGATCGCTCACCTGGGTCCACAGAAGGCCATCGTCTTTTATAGCCTGTAACCAGGGCTCCCGGGCTCTGTCGAGCGATACCCCCAACACGGTAAAGTTCTTGCCTTTAAACTTGTTATAGGCAGTAAGAACATTAGGGTTTTCCATGCGGCAGGGTTTGCACCAGCTGGCCCAAAAATCTACCAACACATATTTACCCCTGAATGAGTTTAACGATACGGGTTTACCGGTGGTATCGGTTTGCGTAAACTCAATGGCGTCACTGCCCACGGCGCCTACTTTGGTATCGGCAATGGTTTGCTGTAACATTTTGCCATAAAATCCCTGTTGGGCGGCAGGCGCCAATTGGTTAAAGCGTTTCTCCAGTATAATGGGGTCTTGTTCCAGTTCTTTGGTAACGATCAGCAGGAAAGGCGCTACCGGCGAAGCTTTTTTTGCAGCAACGAATTTATCAATAGCAGTCACCGCAGCATCATACGCTTTTTTATAAGCGGCCTGCAGGGAGTCGCTGGGTTTCTGGCCATTTACCTGCTGGTTCAACTGGGTAAGCGTTTGAAACAAGGGGTTGAATGTCTTCTGGAATTCTATAAAATCACTATTGGAAGGCGAACCCTTTATGTCAAGCTGTTGTACGTTCTTGATATCGCCTTTTATGGTAACGTTGTCATTGCCGATAAATAAAACCGATTTTTTTCCGTGCTCATCATAATTCAACTGGTACAGGTTCGGTTCTTCTATGGCGCCTTTCAGGACAAAAGTGCCCTTGGTAACGCGGCCCTTTGCCAGGGTATCTGTAGGCTTGTTCATGTCCACCAGGGACACTTTGGAATTTTCCACCAAACCGGTAACGGTACCGGTAATAACAAATCCCTTTTGCTGCGCCATAACCGCAACAGGTAACAAAAATAGTCCCGCTATCAGCTTCTTCATATTACTTTTTATTCGAATGTCTGTTTTGTAAAATACTTACTACCTGTTGCAATGTATAACCTTTTGCGTTAAGTAATACCAAATAATGAAACATCAGATCGGCCGCTTCGTTCAGAAAAAGGTCTTCGTTGTTGTCCTTGGCTTCAATAACCAGTTCCACCGCTTCTTCGCCCACTTTTTGGGCAATTTTATTGATCCCTTTGCTAAAAAGCTGTTTTACGTACGATTTCTCATCCTCGCTTTTCTTACGCAACTCAATGATATCCTGTAAGTAATATAAAAAGTCATCGGCATGGTTGCGTTCGCTCCAGCAGGTATCGGCCCCGGTATGGCAGGTAGGGCCTAAAGGCTGGGCCTTAACGAGCAGGGTGTCATTATCACAATCGCTCAGAATTTCTTTTACCAGCAGGTGATTGCCGCTCTCCTCGCCTTTTGTCCACAGCCGTTTTTTGCTGCGGCTGAAAAAGGTCACTTTTCCTTCGCTCATAGTTTTGCTCAGGGCTTCTTCGTTCATAAAACCCATCATTAACACCTTATGTGTGGTAAAATCCTGAATAATGGCCGGCACCAGGCCATCGCTGTATTTATTGAAATCTACTTTCATTGTATGATCATTAAGCTGGTCTTACAGCTATCTGTTTATCCTGCAAATATCCTTTTAAATCGGGAATTGCTATTTCTTTAAAGTGAAATATGCTGGCGGCCAGGGCAGCGTCGGCCTGGGCCTGTTCAAAAACATCTACAAAATGAGACATGGTGCCGCCGCCGCCGGATGCAATTACCGGCACCGGCAGTTGTATGGCCAATTGGCGGGTAATGTCTAATGCAAAACCTTGCTTTGTACCATCGTGGTTCATGGAGGTGAGTAAAATTTCCCCTGCGCCAAGGTCAACACCCTGTTTTGCCCAATCAAAACAACGGGCTTCGGTTTTGGTACGGCCACCATTCAGGTATACATACCATTCACCATCTTCTTCCTGACGGGTGTCGATAGCGAGTACTACGCACTGGCTTCCAAATTCTTTCGACAGCTCCTGGATCAACTGCGGATTTTTAAAGGCAGCGGTGTTCACCGAGATCTTATCGGCGCCATTCTGCAGCAATGCACTTACATCATCCACACTGCTGATGCCGCCGCCCACTGTAAATGGAATATTAATGTGATGCGCAATGCGGTTCACCAGTTCCCGCAATGTTTTCCGCTTTTCAACGGTAGCGGTTATATCCAGAAACACCAGTTCATCGGCGCCCTGTTGTGCATATAAAGCACCCAGTTCCACCGGGTCACCGGCATCACGAAGATTTACAAAATTGGTCCCCTTCACCGTACGGCCATCTTTTATGTCTAAGCAGGGGATTATTCGTTTACATAACATGATTACTATTTTATTCGTGTTCGATCATGGATCAGTAGCAAGGCAGAAGGCAAAGGGCAAAGAACCCCGTTGCGGCAACCACAAGACTTCCACTCTGCAAAAGCTTTCAAAAACTAAATAACTAACAAACTCAATAACACAGAATCTAATAACTTAAACTTAGAACCTGGAATGTTCAACTTTAAACTTTCAACTAAATTTCTTTAACTCATCCAATGAAATTTTGTTTTCATAAATAGCTTTACCCACAATAGCTCCACTACAACCAATCTCCATTAGGCTTTCCAGATCCTTAACGGAACTCACCCCGCCACTGGCAATAAAATGCAGCGAAGGGAACCGCTCGATGATCTTTTTATACAATTCCACCGACGGACCGGCCAGTAACCCATCCTTGCTTACATCGGTACAGAATACCTGTTGAACGCCATGGTCAAGATATTTCTGCAGAAAATCATAGATAATGATATCGGTAGTTTCGAGCCAGCCACCAACCGTGATCTTTTCTTCTTTAACATCAGCACCCAGCAGGAATTTTTCGGCGCCAAACTGTAACAACCATTTTACAAACTCGGCTTCATTCTTTACAGCCAGACTGCCAATGGTAGCCAACGCTGCGCCTGATCCAAATACAATGTTCACATCCTTTTCGGTTTTTATGCCGCCGCCAAAATCAATTACCAGCGATGTTTTGCCGGCAATGGCTTCCAGTACTTTCCAGTTTTTTACGGCGCCGGCTTTGGCGCCATCCAGGTCAACCAGGTGCAGACGTTGTAGACCGGCATCTTCAAATTCCTTGGCTACTTCCAACGGGTTCTCATTGTAAATTTTCTTTTGTTCATAATCCCCCTGCGTTAGCCGCACGCATTTTCCATCAATAATATCAATAGCCGGAATGATCTGCATATGCTTTGTTTGCACTAATTGTTTTTCCATTTTAATAAAATCGAGGCCGTATCGCTGCCAGGTTTTTCCTGCGGGTTGCATCCCGAATTTTTTGTAAATACCGGTAGCTGTTAAGCGCGCATTGCACCAGATGTTCTTTTTACCCTGCTGATGCGCCCAATCCATTACATGTTGTAACAGAATGGTGCCATAGCCTTTGCCCTGCCAGGTGGTCCTTGTAGCAAATTTTCTGAATTGTACGGAGCCATTCCGGTCAAATACCGAGATCACGGAAACCAGCTCGCCGCTGTCATACAATCCCCAATGCAGGCCTTTCTCATCATCTTCCAACTGTACAAACGAAATGTTTTCCTGTGGGTACATCACTGCCTGCCTCATGGCCCACACTTCATTCAGGGGAACCGATTGTATTGGCATATTATAAACTCAAAAAGTTTTTTAATATCTGCTCGCCTGCTTTGGCGCTTTTCTCCGGGTGAAATTGTACACCATAGAAATTATCCCTGTGCAGGGCGGAACTATAGGGTTGTACATAATCTGTTGTAGCAATGGTGTGTTCACCTAATGCTGCGTAATAGCCATGTACAAAATAACAATAACTGTTGTCTGGCAGATCCGCAAACAGTTTTGTTTTTAAGTTGACAATGTTATTCCAGCCGATCTGAGGAACTTTAACGCGGCCAGTGGCTCCCCCGGGCCTCTCCCCCAACCCCTCTCCAACCGGAGAGGGGGGAATAAACTGACGAACCTGTTCGTCGAATATTCCCAGACAGGTTGTATCATTCTCTTCGCTATAAGCGCACATCAGTTGCATGCCCAAACAAATACCCAGTACGGGTTGCTGCAGGTTTTTGATAACCGTATCCAGCTTGTGTTCTTTCAGATAACGCATGGCGCTGCTGGCCTCTCCTACTCCGGGAAAGATCACTTTACCGGCGTTTTGGATCTGTTCAACATCATCGGTCACTACGGCGTTTACGCCAATACGTTCCAACGCATACAGTACCGACTGTATATTCCCTGCATTATATTTTATGATTACCAGGTCCATTCTTTGTTTTATCAGCTTTTAATATCAGTTATAAACTTTTTG
>NZ_JBJMLX010000179.1:0-11764 GCF_045805085.1 Niastella sp. | reverse complement strand
GAATCCATAAAACCCTTGCTGCTGCAATATTATACCTATAAAGGGGCCGATTGCCAGATCCAGAAAGAAAGAAAAGAAGCGCTGGAATGGTTTATGAAAGCCGGCGATGAAGCGGTTGCTTTTGGGTTTGCCTCGCAAGCTGTATCTGCCTATTACAAAGCCTGGATATTCGCCGATTACAAAGGCTGGAAGGAAGAAAAACTACAGGCCGGTAAACAGGCACTACTGCTCACCAACCAGTTGACCGATGAGGAAATTCAAGCCTCGGAATACCCATTTATGGCGTACGACTATGTGCAACAGAAACAGCAGGAGGAAGACAGCCTTGCTGAAATAGTGACCCATAAAATGCTCGCCGCCTATGGGCCCGACTGGCAACAAACCATTGAAGAACTAAAACAGAATTACACCAGGAAAAAGATCAGACAGGCAAACGCAGGCGAAATAATGGTTTCATAGCAACCACCAGGAGCAAACCAATAAACATTATCCTTAAAATCATCAGTATGGAAAATATGAGTTCTGTTAAATCGAGAATTGAAATGATCGATGAAGAGATAACACTCAAGTACGTCGATGAATTGCGGGCGAAAGAAAACCGCATCGATTTTACCCAGGACGGCTGGGTAGAAGAAATGCGTGCTATTGAATCGGAATACCGCAAAAAGATAGAACCGGAACTGGCTTTTATTCGCCGGACGATAGGCGAAGTATTGGCCGCCAATTCATTTAAAGACCTGCAGGCAATAGACGCCATACTGAATGACACGCAACGATTAAAAAATTACATAACACCAACGTTCGACGAACTGGAAGAAAATATCCAAAGCGGCAGCCATGAATATTTAGTGCTGAGCCTGATATTGTTTGAAGCCAGGAACCTGGAAGCTGACGCCCGTGATGAAATGGTTTACTTCGGCGACCTGATACGGTTCTGCGAATCAAAAAGCGTAGATGTAAAACCCATATTACGGCAATTGCTCCCTTTCGCTTCCAATGAAATAAAATACGGAACAAATTCCGTACGCTCATTATTTCAGCATGCAATAGAACATGCTGCCTCCATTCCTGAAAACAGCAATCAGTAAATAGAAACAAGAAACTTTTTCTATGTACGTAGCCAACACGCACCTGAAGCCGGTGATCGGTATCGATATTCACTTTGTGAATTTGCCATTCCCATTCATTCCACTTCCACATCCATATATCGGGTTGGTCATCGACCCGTTTGACTATCTCCCGTTTATTGGAGCCACCGTAAAAGTAAATCATGTGCCCCGTGGTAATACCGATACCATGGGCATGATCATTACCTTTGTACACATCCCGTTTGGTGCGGGCTTTACGTTGTTTCCCATGATCGGGCACGATAGTCAGAATTTCTTTGGAAGTAAAACCGTGTCGGTAGATGGGGCGCCCATGAGTGGTGCGGGCTACATGCTCATGACCTGTAACGACATCGGCATTCCCTTGTCGCTACGTCCCGGGAAAAAATTCATTCCCATTCCATCCTTATACCTGCCAACCTCATTTTGTATTCCATTACAATGGGGCAAACCCGTTATGGTGGGCGGTCCGCTGGTGCCCAATTTCAGCCTGATGGCCTTATTAAAAGCATTTGCTTTTGGTTCCTTCCTGAAGATATTTGGCAAACTGGGCGGCAAGCTGTTAAAAGCACTCAATAATAAATTACTGAAGAGATCGCCTGCCACCAAAAAGCTCAGCGCCATGCTGTGTAAAATGGGGTTTGAACCGGTTGACCTTATCACCGGCAGGGTAAATGTTGAACATACCGATTTTGAATTACCCGGGCCTATTCCGTTATCATGGGTACGCAACTGGGACAGCGATTCTGCCGTTCAGGGTCAGCTTGGACATGGCGTGCACCATTGCTATGATCGTTGTGTACAAATATGGCCCGAAGAAGGTGGCCTGTCAGTAACCATGGCCGATGGCCGGTTAGCTGTGTTTCCTTTATTGTATTACGGGGAAGGCTTTTATCATCCCCAGGAAAAAGTATTACTCCGCCGAAAACAGAATGGACATTTTTTATTAGAAGACTACAATGAATCGCTGTATTATCATTTCAATCACCAACAACAGCCAAACACCTGGCAGTTATCGTTTATTGAAAACTACAGCGGCAATCGAATACAGTTGCATTACACCGGCGGATACATCTCAGCCATAACAGATTCCGCCGGCAGGCAACTGCTTTTCACGTTAAACAAACAACATCGTATCACCGCCATTGAAGTACACCACCGTTCTATACAACAAACGCTGGTAAACTATCAATATAACGAGGAGGGGGATCTGATCGCCATCACCGACGCATTGAACCAGGCGGTCACTATCGAATACCAGGATCACCTGATGGTAAAAAAGACCGACCGCAACGGCCAAAGCTTTTACTGGGAATACGATGCCAAACAACGGTGCGTACATACCTGGGGCGATGGGGGCGTGCTGGAAGGATTTATTGAATACCATAAAGGATATAACCTGGTCACCAATTCCCTTGGGGAAACCTCCACTTATTATTTCGATGAAAATAATTTATGTGTGCAGGAAACCGATCATTATGGCAACCATAAATACATTTATTATACAGAAGACTTTGACATATATCGCGAAATAGATGAAGCCGGCAATATAACCGGTTATGCCTATGATGAAAAAAGCAGGTTGAAAGAACAAACGCTCCCTGATGGCAGCACCCTGCAATTTCTTTACAACGATTTTGACCAACCGGCATTGATCGTTCAACCCGATGGCAGCAGCCAGAGCTTTGGTTACGACGACATGCGCCGCCTGTCGTTCATCAACCATCCCAATGGCAGAACGATCACTTTACAATATAATTCCGAAGGTCAGGTAGAGACAATCATTGAAAATGGCAACCTGAAAACGGCTCTGCGCTATGATGAGGATGAAAACCTGACCCGGGTACAGTTGCCAGACGGTACCTATGCGGAATGGAAATACGATGCACTCGGCCGTTGCATTCAATCCATCAATCCCGATGGTCAGATCCGGTATCTTACCTATGATGAGTTGAACCGGGTTCAAACTATTCATTTGCCCGATGGCAATACCATCAGGCTGCAGTACAATGCGTATGAAGATATAGTGCACGCCCGGGATAAACATACCAGCGTACAGTATGAATACACGCCGATCGGCAACGTAAAAAAGCGCAGACAGGAAAATGTGGAGATGCAATTTTTATACGATACCGAAGAACGGTTGCGCACGGTAATAAACGAATCGGGCCGGCATTACAGCC
Organism: Niastella sp.; assembly: GCF_045805085.1. Lineage (NCBI taxonomy): Bacteria > Pseudomonadati > Bacteroidota > Chitinophagia > Chitinophagales > Chitinophagaceae > Niastella > Niastella sp. The sequence goes on along the minus strand of NZ_JBJMLX010000179.1, from coordinate 8,475 downwards.
TGGATTATAATAACCGGGGAGAAATTACCAGCGAAACCGGGTTCGATGGCATTCAGTCGCAGTATGAGCGGGATGCAACCGGCCTCATCACCAAAGCCATCCGGCCAGGCGACCGTTCTACAAAATATGAATACGATGCCAATGGCAATATAACCCGGCTGGAATACCATGACGGCAGTTGGGAATTATTCAGCTATGATAAAAACGGCAACCTGCAGGAAGCCATGAATGAGCACAGCACCGTCAGGTTTAACCGCAACAAGCTGGGATTAATCGTAGCAGAAGAACAGGATAGCTATAAAGTAGAAAGCACCTATGATAAATGGGGCAACCGTACACGGCTTACCAGCAGCCTGGGCGCTGATATGCTTTTAAAGCGTAATGAAACCGGACAGGTAACCCAGATGCAAGCTGATACCTGGCAGGCACAAATGAAATATAACCAGGCCGGTACTGAAATAGAAAGGCTGTTACCGGGTGACTTATGTAGTGAATGGAAATACGATCAGGGTGGAAGACCGGCCGAACATAAACTAAGCAGGAGAGGCGTAGTGCAAAGATGGAAAAAATATACCTGGGGCGCTGATAATCGCCTGACCGATATTTTTGACACCCTGTCGCTGCGCAACACTCATTTCAAACACGATACATTTGGCAACCTGGTATTTGCCCAATATGCCAGTAATAACATCATGCACAGAACGGCTGATGCAACCGGTAATATTTATGAGACAACCGACAAAAGTGATCGCCGGTATAACAGTGCCGGCGCTCCGCTGGAAAGCGATAAATATTTGTACAAATACGACGAAGAAGGCTACCTGGTGAGCAAAACTGATAAACTCACCCAAAAGAAAACCCGGTATACCTGGTACGCCAAAGGATTGCTGAAAAATGTACAACGCCCCGATGGAAAAACAGTGGAGTATACCTATGATGCGTTAGGCCGGCGTTTGTCAAAAAGTTTTGATGGCACCATAACACGGTGGGTTTGGCATGCCAATACACCCCTGCACGAGTGGAGTTACAGGGATACTGAAAAATCCCGTGCGGTAGTAAATGAATGGGGCGAAATGATCCTGGATAAAGAAGAACCCAATCCGCAAAATAAACTGGCAGGCGTAAAAGGTATTACCTGGGTTTTTGAAGATGATAGTTTTGTTCCCTGCGCAAAAATAGAAGACGGCAATACCTACAGCATCATAGCAGATTACCTTGGCACACCCGTAGCAGCGTATGATGCTACAGGAAAAAGAGTGTGGGAATGCGCACTCGATATGTATGGCCGGGCCTCGGTGATCACCGGAAGCAAAAATTTTATACCTTTCCGGTATCAGGGACAGTACGAGGATGAAGAAACGGGTTTGTATTATAACCGGTTCAGGTATTACAATCCGCACGAGGGGCTTTACATCAGCAAGGACCCGCTGTCGGTGTTGGGTGGTTTTAATGTATATTCGTATGCATATGACCCTAATTCCTGGATAGATGCATTTGGTCTTATCAATAATACCCCAATTGGTGATGCGGCCGAAGATCATTTCAGGAATGTGCTTACCAAAAATGGCTGGAAGGTATTCCCCGACATAAAAAATGGTAGCCAGAACGGGTTGGATATTGTGGCGCAACACCCAACGAGCAATGCGGTATATGTATTTGAAGTGAAAGCGAATTCATCGCAGTTATCACGATTACAAAAAGACCCTGAGAAGTATATCGCCGACCGGTTAACGGAAGCAAGCAGGTTTGGAACCATCTGCGGTAAACAAACAGCACCGGGGGTTGACAGAGCCGCCCGAAATATATTACGGGAAATTGACAAGAACGGCATGAAGAGATATGTGCTCAAATACAAAGTGACAAAGCGAGGCAACGTCTATGATGTTAAACTGAAGAAGAAAGGCGTCGGCGTTCAACATTGGGTTAAATGTTAATATAGATTTTTATGAAGCCAAATCAGATACTGAAAAAGAAGATCCAGTTTTTTTTAGATGCACCAACAGATATAGCAACGTATGAGCAGGAAAAATTAGAAGATATAGAAGCAGAAGATGACAGAAGCGCCGTCATTGACGAACTGGATTTTTCTATTGGCAAAACACTACTGGCGCCGGCCAATAATTTCGTACTGAATAACAGAACGGCAGAAGGGTGGACAAACTTTGAGCGGGCCATGACCTGGATCTATAACTACATTAAAAAAGCAAAGCCCACCAACTTTTCATTGACCGACGAACCATTTGCCGCGGTAATTGGCATGAGCTGGTTGTTTGATAAAAAAGATATGACCGATACCGCAGTTACCCTGTTAAGACGCAGATGGGACCTGAAAAAAGAACAGGCGCATGAGTATGTAGTGCATAAAGAACTGCTGGTTTCGTTGTATGAAATTTACTACAACAATAACCAAGGCGGGTTACCGGTTGATTTTCTACCGGCAGACCATATTTACCGCCGGCTCATCAACTCAATCAATACACCGAATGAACAATACACTGCCTTGCTGCAGGAAGCCTGCGATTATCATTTAATGCATACCACATTGGCTGCAGACAAAAACTTTATTGAGTTTGCCTATTTTGAGCTGATACCTTACGAGATCCTGTTAGTGCTGAAAACAAGAGAGAAATTAGGTTTTGAAGCGCTGGTGATCGACCACGAACTCATGAAAACACCGTTGGCGCAGTTCCAGGGAAATACAAGTACATACGACCCTGAAAGAGATGAGGTATTACAACTGGTATTACGGAAAGCAAAATAGATAAGTACAATAAAATGAAGTAAGAGGTAAGAAGTATGAAATTCGTGAGCTTCGTACTTCTTACTTCCTGCCTCGCTTACAGTAAACAGCTAATTACTTTGATGAAGATCTTTTTCATCTTTCTTCTTCTCGTCAAAATAACGATCAACCGACCAGGGACCATTACCAGCAATCAGGAAGTAAATAAGTCCGGCCAAACAAATTAAAGTAACCGTCAATTCCTGGAAAGGACGGAACATGGACTGGTTTAAAAAGATAATAGCGCCGATCAAAATAGGCAATTGCATAATACAGGCTGCACGGGTAAGTAACCCTACCGCCAGCATAAGCCCGCCTACCAGGTGCGCAAAAACAATATAGTGTCCCAATAAGCTTAAAGCAAAATAACTGTTAGGTAAGAAGGAGCCCATACGGCCGATCATGCCACTCATGTTCTCCAGAAATTCAATCCCTTTATAGCAGAGGAAAATACCGAGTACAAAGCGGAAGATGTCCGCCCATTTGGGATGGTGCCTGTCACCCCAAAACTCTAGTCGTTGAAGGAGGTTCATACGGCAAAATTTAGATTAATAAAAAAAGAGCCTGATTAAAGGTAGTACTATTTTATCACTCACTGTCTCAACGCCAGAAACACCTTAAAACGACAATCCCCCGACTGTACCGTCGGGGGACTCTATTCTTTAAAACTATTTATTCAATGTCTAAACGGAAACGGTGGCTCCTTTATGGGAGAATATCGAATCGAATATTTGCATGCCTGCCATTTTAAGCTTGCTGGGAAAAGAACTGTTGATGTTACCAGAGTAATCAACATACTTCACTACTACTTTCACCATGATGGTGGGTTCGTTCTTTACTTTTTCCAGACGGGTGGGGGAAGCAGCCAGCCAATTCTCCAATTCGGCAGCATCTTCACTAATAAATCCTTTGCCCTGAATTTTCAGGCGATACGCAATTCCCTTCTTGAAAAATTCCATGCGAACTGGAAATTCCTTGTCAAATGCTTCAATATCCTGGGCTGGTTTAGGGATAGCAAACCTGATCTCATCCCCATCATCGTTCAGCTCCATTTCAGTAACCAGGTGATTCGGCAATTTGAACAAAGAGTCATTTTCAGCAAAAAACAAAGCGCTGTTTAGTTCCAACAATTTCCTCTTTAACAACTTACCGGGTAAATTAGAATTCATAGTATCCGTTTTATATTATAGAATAGAAAACTCGGTATGGATCATACACTATAAGTGTATTGAGTAATTATGAAAAATACCCAATTGCCATACCATATTCCTGATGAATGATTTTTAACGAATTAGTAGTAGGCGCATCAAAAGTGCTGTCCCACAATTGGACAGGTTTTTCCAAATTTGACATTCCTTACACACGCACCGTTGGATTACCCGGTAATAAAAAAATGTAGATAGAATAAACTGGATTTATCAGACCTGTGAACCTTTAATGAGAACAACTGATTTTACAGATTGTTCTTTAAGATGTAGACAGCTTTTACGTGTTTCGTCCTGCTGATACTGCTCAAGACCCTGCTCATTTTCAAAAGCTACCAGGTGGATTTCAAATGGCGGTTCAATAGAATTATCTACAAATGTACTACTTGTTGGTCGAATACGTAAAAGAAGTTGCCCCTTATATTTCCACAAAAGTGGAAGAACTAAATTCTCAAACTCAAAGAATGTAGCTTCATGCCCTTCTTTTATATAAATCAGCTGTGTCAGGTAGATCATTGTTAGGGTTTTCTGCATTATACTGCCGAAAAGAAGGTTAAAACTGCGTAATTTCTACCAATCCTTCGGCAACAATTATGTTAAAACCCATCAAAATAACCTGTTAAAAAAATTATGCCAACCAATAAACATTACGGATAGGGGATAGTCTATGTAATACGAATCTGTTATGACTGCCAATCCTAAATATATTGTATCATCACGTACCAACATGGTGCTGCTTCCCAGTGTAGCGGATCTTTCATTAAGAGCATGTTACATATTTCTTACTTCCATTGTGTATTTTATTATACACTTGCAAACGAACACGGGCAGCATTGGTTTCATAACTATCAACGATAACGCAAGATGTCAGCTTAAAAGAACTTACATGATCCATGCGATATGTATGGTGTACTTTGTATTAAAATGAAAATTAAAATATGAAAAGGATCATCAAATTCACTGCTATGCTGGTATTGGTTATACTGGCAGCCAATGCCTCTGCACAATCAAGAATGACGGAAGAGCAAAGGGCTGAAGCCAAAGCTAAATTCCAGGAGTTAAAACAAAAATTGAATCTTTCTGAAGACCAATCAAAAAAGGTTGATGCCATTAACACCACCTGGTTTGAAGGGATTGCTGACTTAAAAAAGTCGACCGAGCCCAAAATGGCCAAACGTAATAAGCTCAAGTCATTAAATAATACCAGGAATAAACAAATGAAGGATGTGTTAACAAAAGAGCAGTTTAAGATATACAAAGAGAACCAAAAAGAAATGAAAGAAGAATTTAAACAACGAAGAGCCAATAGAGAATAAGCAATTGCCAATTGTCTAAAACAAGCGCCCAGACTGACAAACGTTTTTAAAACACTTAATCTTAAAAAGATTTAACATTAAGGAAATGCAAGTATAAACCGACTCACCTACATTTGCACTTTCATATGGCAAGCAATCGTTTGAGCCCCTTGTTTCTACAAAGGGCTTCTTTTTTTAGCACCCTGCCAGTCTACGCTAACCTACTTCTACTCGTAAAAACCCGCATACATTACATGTGCATTTAACGATCAACTGCATCGGTAAAAAAGTTTATAAATACGATTTGACATGTCACTTTTAGTTTTATTCTTTGCATTTCATATCCGTGAACAACCTGCCCGGCGATCTTCGCCCCCGATCTCAAGCAATCCCAGTCAAGTTCCAGTGTTCCTGTAAAAACCTTAAACACATTGTTAACTTGATTATACCCGTACCAATGAACACTTTTATGCAAACCTGTTTGCTATTGCTGACAGGTATGGCCATCAGCAGCACCTTACTTGCCAACGATGGACATAAAATACCAACCATTTTTACTTCCCCACATTTTATTGCTTCATTAAAAAGGATCGATTCTGTAATTGCGGTTACTAACACCGTTACCGCCAAGGTATGCGCCTGCCAGATACTGAACCTGCGCTCCAACAACCACGATGTAAAAAATGCCGTGGTATTTGTTGAGAAAACCAATAGCGAGGGAAATGCCGATCTTGCTAAAGCTAAAACCCGTCTGGAGAAAGAGAAGCGGATGCTGTTGTTGTTATTCTATAATAAAATAGAAGTTATTGCCAAAACCACCGCGGCAACAGATTGCAGTACCCTATACCGGAAATTGAAGAAAACGTGGGATAACTTACTTATGTATGAAGTGTTGAATGCGGATGTAATAGTGAAATAGGAGATGGTTGACAAGTTAACTAGTTAATAGGTTAACTTGTCAACCAGTTAACTCAATACTGCTCTTTATCGTTAGGAAAATCTTTAGCCTTCACATCGTTCACATAATGCTTTACAGCGCCAACGATCTGCTCATACAGGTTCAGGTATTGCCGTAAAAAGCGAGGCTTAAATTCGGTATTAATGCCCAGCAGATCGTGCATTACCAGCACCTGGCCATCGCAATGCATGCCGGCGCCAATACCAATGGTTGGTATTACCAGCGATTCAGATACCTCTTTGGCCAGTACAGCGGGGATCTTTTCCAGCACAACGCCAAAGCAGCCAGCATCCTCTAATAACTTCGCATCATTGCGCAGCTTATTGGCTTCGGCTTCTTCGCGTGCCCGTACCGTATAGGTACCAAACTTGTAAATTGATTGCGGAGTTAATCCTAAGTGACCCATTACCGGGATACCGGCCGCCACAATGCGTTTTACCGATTCCAGCACTTCTTCGCCACCTTCCAGTTTAACGGCGTGCGCGCCTGTTTCCTTCATAATGCGGATGGCGGATGCCAGCGCTTCTTTTGAATTGGCCTGATAAGTACCAAACGGCAGATCAACCACTACAAAACAACGGTTAATACCCCGGATAACCGAAGAAGCGTGATAGATCATTTGATCGAGCGTAATAGGCAACGTAGTTTCATGTCCAGCCATTACGTTGGAGGCACTGTCGCCAACCAGTATTACATCAATACCGGCTTCATCAAAGATCCGGGCAAAGGAAAAGTCGTAGGCTGTTATCATGGAGATCTTTTCTCCAACAGTCTTCATTTTTTGTAACGTATGGGTCGTTATCTTTTTAACTTCTTTGTTAACGTGTACCGACATACCTGGGAGTTTTATGCTGTGTAAGTAAGGCGGGAGGGAATATGGCTCTGCATTAGAATAAAACACATTCATAATGCTCCTCGCAGTTGTTAGCGGAGCTAAGTTAGTATAAAATGGAGTTTAAGAAATAAAAATTGGAAAAGATTAAAATAAAAGCTTGGGAATGATACAGTTGCAGATTTATAAGTTATTGAGTTCGTTGGTTCTTTAGTTTGTTAGTTTGATAATAACTATGAACTCAAAAACTAAAGAACTAACAAACTATGAACTTAAAACCAATTTACCCTTCTCTTTCAATTCATCATACAAATGTTGAATAAGTCCGTCTGCCAACCCTATTTTAGGCACATATATTTCTTCAATACCGGCCCAGCGCATCACATTCACGTAAATGAACAGGGCAGGTACGATCACATCGGCGCGGTCTTCGCGCAATTTGTAAATGCGCATTCTGTCGGCAACGGAAAAACTGCTGAACTCCTTGTAATAATCCTTCAACAGTTGCACAGGTAGGGATTTGCCTTCTTTTCGTTTGGAAAGGGAAAATATTTTATTGATATTACCGCCACTGCCAATGGCCACCAGATCATGATAGGGCTTGGTTTCGCGTTTCACAAAATCCTTCATTTCACTCCACAAAAAATCGTCAACCTGGTTTTTCAGCAGCCGGATGGTGCCAATATTAAATGAACGTTTGAAAATAAGCCGGCTATTGGCAAAAAACATCAGTTCAGTGCTGCCGCCGCCCACATCTATATATAAGTAGGTGTGGTTTTTATCGAGGTTCTCTGCAATGTGATTTTCATAAATGAGCGAGGCTTCTGCATCGCCGGTGATCACTTCAATAGGAATTCCTGTTTCTTTTTTAACGCGTTCCAGGATCTCTATGGCGTTGGAAGCATCGCGCATGGCAGAAGTAGCGGCTGCCTTGCAATATTCAACCCCGTATGCATCCATTAACAGTTTATAGGCCTTGATGGTGTTCAGGATCATATCTTCCTTTTCCTTTGAGATCGCTTTTTTCTCAAATACATCAAATCCCAACCGCAAAGGCACCCGTACCAGGTTCACCTTTTGAAATTGAGGTCTTCTGTTATTGGAAAGAATAACATCCGAGATCAGCAATCGTGCCGCATTACTACCGATATCTATGGCCGCCAGTTTCATGTGTCGTTTTATACCGCCGATTTTTCATCCACTGCTACTATTTCTGAAATCTCAGGATTGGATGAATCAGGTATTCCATTGCTTTTTTGATGTAAGTAATTATATATCTCCAACTGTGACCGTACTTTCTTGATCTTTCGATCCCGCGCATACCGGTTACTTAATTCGTTGTCCAAAATTCTGGCTTTTACATTATCACTAAGTTGTATTTCCAGGATATTTTTCAACACTTTCTT
>NZ_JBJMLX010000178.1:0-9711 GCF_045805085.1 Niastella sp. | reverse complement strand
TCTTTACAGGAAGGTCATGAAGGACACTGGCGGAACCGGGTTGTTCAAAAAGCCATTCGAACACCGGCACCCACCGCTTCGAATTCCTTAATGCAACTGACTTACCCTGCTCCCGGTGTCCAATCTCATCCAGTAATTTATTGAGGAAGGCATCTGCATCTATTTCCCGGACAGCGTAATCCCTCTGTGCCTCTTTTGCGGAAATATCGATATGGCTTGTATAAACGCCGGAGTATTCCTGTGGGATCACCTTCAGCAAGCCACTTACCGGTGCCAGGCTGGGCGAAACCGGTTCGTCTCCCAGAACATTATGAAGACCCGCGGTCAGCAGCACTATCTGCTTGCGGGGTAAAGAACCATTGCCATATGCTGATCTTACAATTTGTGCCAACCGGCTGGTAATAAACGCAGGGTCACCCGGTGTCGTTCTTATATAAACAATGTTGTCGTATTTAAATGCCTTTTGGGAGAGGCTGTCAAACAGTTTGTTATAATCATTATCCGAATCAGCATCCAGGATATAGCAATTATCCGGTGCTTCCTGATAGGTTGTACCGTTAACCACAAGGGCAAAGGATGTATTCGTAGAAGTTAGCTTTTCAATGAGCCGCGCACTGAACGGCTGGCCATCTGAAAAGATCAGGAAACCGGAATATGCAGGATCAACAGAGGAATTTTTCCTGATCGCAGCCAGGTTCGGAGTGGTTCGCCACCCGGGAACATACAACCATTTTGAGATATCCGGGTTTCTTTCTATTACCCGGTTATTTTCCATTTCATTAACCCGCGCAGTTTTCTGGATGGTCGCCGGAAATGGTGTCTTTTCAAATGAATAGGTAGGCAGCGGAACACGCTTCCTGTTTTCCTCTTGGTGCCAGGCTATCCAATCCGGTTGTATGTCCAGCATCCACATTTCCCCAATACCTTTTAAAAGCCATTTCATATCGTCAGTATCCTGTTTGGAATGTCTGACCATATTTATCACCGTATGTTCCTTACCGAAGGCGTCACTGGCACGGACAAAAGTGGCCAGGGCATTGCCCGGACCCAATTCAACAAGGAGAGCCGGTCCCTTCTTCAGTATGGTCTCCATGCCTTCTGCAAACCGCACTTCCCGGCGAAGATGTTGTACCCAATAAGCCGGCGTCGAGACCTCTTTATCCAAAGCCCGCTTGCCGGTATAGTTCGAAATAAATGGAATGTTGATCGGGAAAAAAGTAACTGCAGACACCACTTCTTCAAATGAGGAAAGTATTTCATCCATCATGGAAGAATGAAATGCATGGGAAGTATGCAATTCTCTATGCTCCCATCCATGCGCCTTCAATACTTCGGCGAACAGCGCAATCGATCCGGAGGGGCCGGACACCACACAATGTGCGGGACTATTTATCGCTGCCAGGGAAATACCCGAATGCTCATCAAGTAAAGGGATTAATTCCTGTTGACGGGCAGCAATAGCCAGCATTGACCCTTTGGGCATTGACTGCATCAATGCCCCTCGCGTTGTAACCAGTTTCAGGGCATCCTCCAGTGAAAATACACCGCTGAGGCAGGCCGCAACATATTCGCCTATACTATGCCCGATCATTATGTCCGGCCTGATGCCCCAATGGCTCAGCAACTTTGCCAGCGCATACTCCATGATGAAGAGCGCTGGTTGTGTATAGGCGGTACTTTTAAGTTGGTCCGCCCCATCAGGGCCCGGGAAAATAATTGCTTTTAAGTCGATACGCGCGATCCGGTTAACGATCGCGAAACATTCATCCGCAGTGTCCCGAAAATATTTTTGATTATCATATATTCCCCGATACATGTGCGCATACTGTGCGCCCTGTCCGGAGAACATAAAGACAACATCGGGCTGGTGTGCCGGCGCCATCTGCGGAACGGCATCATCAGAACGGGTGGACAATAATCCGATCGCCTCTTCCCGCGTGCTGCAAACAAACGTGTCCCGGTATTTGAATGGTTCTCTTCCTACCTGTAAGGTAAAAGCGATATCTGCCAGCGAAGCTTCTCCCGGCTTCCTGAGATAGTTCAGCAATTTTGCCCTGTTCCCTGAAAGGGCTGCAGGCGTTTTGGCTGACAGTGTAATCAATTGGTAACTGTCATGACTGATACTGTCATTTACAAGGACTTCTTCCAGGATCACGTGTGCATTGGTACCACCGATACCAAATGAACTCACACCTGCTCTTCGTGGATATTGTCCGTTCTTCCAGTAGCTGGGCTGGGTATTTACATAAAATGGACTATTTGCGAAGTCGATGTGAGGATTTGCCTTTTTAAAATGAAGGCTTGGTGGTATCAGCTTGTGTTTTAGTGATAAGACTGCTTTTATCAGTCCTGCAATACCTGCGGCTGCATCCAGATGGCCGATGTTGGACTTAACGGACCCTATTGCACAAAACTGGCGTTTATCAGTATTAAATGCTTTCATTAACCCTGCCACTTCTATCGGATCTCCCAAAAGTGTGGCCGTACCATGTGTTTCGATATAGGAAATACTTTCAGCGGAAATGCCGGCGCTTCGGATAGCGGCATCGATCACCCTGGATTGACCTTCAATGCCGGGTGCTGTAAAACCTACTTTCTGGTTCCCATCATTATTGATGGCTGTACCCTTGATGACTGCATTTATATGGTCCCCGTCACGGATTGCATCTGCATATCTTTTCAGCACAACAACACCTGCGCCATTACCGCCTACAGTTCCTGCTGCATCTTCGTCAAATGCCCTGCACCTGCCGTCGGGAGATAATATCATATCCTTCCGGTATAAATAGCCGTCATTGTCATGCATAGTAACGGAAACACCTCCTGCAGCAGCCATATCACAATTATTCGCCAGCAGATCGTTGCATGCCATGGCAACCGCTACCAGGGAAGTGGAGCAAGCCGTTGTTACATTGATGCTCGGTCCTTTCAGGTTCAATTTATAAGATACCCGGGGACACATAAAATCTTTATCCGCATAGGACATGACCTCCCATTTCTCCAGCCAGCCCTCTTTATCATTGTCATCTATATTAATATTATAACAGGGGTTGGGAGAAGCTCCTCCGTACAGCCCAATGCTGCCGGCATAATTGCCTGGTCTGTATCCGGCATCTTCAAATGCTTCCCATACGCATTCGTGAAAGATCCGCAACTGCGGATCCATATTAGCCGCTTCCGAAGGGATATAATTAAAAAATGCCGCATCGAATGCATCGTATTCTCTCAAATGGGCCTTTGCACGAACTAAGGTAGCAGGGTCTGCTTCCTTTTTATCTACGGTAATTGAATCTATTCCTGCTTTCAGATTTTCCCAGAATTCAGCAATGGTTGCTGCACCGGGGAACCTCCCGGCCATGCCAATGATGGCAATGTCCTGGTCGCGCACCGGCGACAGATCTGTATTCGTTGACACTGGTGCGGTGGACGCGGCCTGCATTACACCTGTATCAAACACGCCGGCATTTTCCTGTTGCGGCACTTTGTCTTGCGGCATTCCAGACTTAATAAAATCAGCCAGTGCAGTAATAGTAGGGTAATCGAACAGGTCAGTAAATTGCATATCCACATCGAAGGACGACTTCACTTTACTATATACACTGATCAGTTTTAAAGAATCCCCGCCGATATCAAAGAAGTTGACGTTGGTACTGATCCTGTCATGGCCCAGTACTTCCAGCCAGATCTGCAGTATGGCTGCCTCCACATCTCCGGCCACGTCCAGGTAGTCTCCGTCAGACGGTATCTGTGGCTCGGGTAGCAATTTCCTGTCTAGTTTTCCATTGGAATTAACGGGTATGCTTTCCAGTCTGACGAAGAAAGCGGGTATCATGTAGGCCGGTACTTTTTTCAACAGGTAGTCTTTTAGTACAGCCCCATTATATTCATTATCGGATAAATAATAGGCAACAATATACTTGTCTCCGTCTTTTTGCCTGACTATGACCCTTACCTGCCGTATCCCTTCGAATTCCGACAATTGCGCTTCGATCTCCTGTAGTTCGATCCGGAAGCCTCTGATCTTCACCTGGTCATCTTTTCGGCCAAGACATTCGATATATCCATTTGACAACAATCTTCCCAGATCCCCGGTCCGGTACATTTTTTCTCCCGGCTTAAAGGGATTGCCGACAAACTTTTCACTGGTCAATACGGGTTGCCCCCAATAGCCATTACCAACACCGGCCCCGGCAATACAAATTTCGCCCGTCATTTCGGTCGGCGTCAGCCTGTCATCTTCCTGCAGGATGTATATTTCCGTATTGGCGATCGGCCGGCCGATCAATATTTTTTTGTCGTCCGGTTTCATCTCCAGCACGATAGATCCCACTGTAGTCTCCGTGGGACCATATTCGTTATAGATCCGGATGTCCTTATTAATATTCCATACTATGTTCAATTGTTCTTTGGTCAACTGTTCACCACCGCAAATGATCACCCGCACATTCGTGTTGGTGATATTCAACCCCTGCAGCAGGGATATGTGAGAAGGGGTTAGCTTTATGGTATCGATCTCCGGATTTCCAAAACAATCCTTTAACAAACCGGCTATGTCTTTTCCTCCATCTCCTATAAACAGCTTTCTTCCTTTGATGAGGGGAACAAAGAGACAGGTAACGGTCAGATCGAATGAAATAGAAGTGATCAGACCGCAGTTGCCGTATTCATTCTCTCCGAAATAATATGCATTGGCCCATTGAAGATAATTGGATAGATTCCTGTGCGTGATTGCGCATCCTTTTGGCGTTCCTGTAGACCCGGATGTATAGATCACATAGGCCACATTATTGGAGGAGGCCTTGCGGGTTAGTAGTGCAGGTGATTGACGAAGGATATCCCCGGTACAATGATCCAGGTCCAGTACGGTTATTCCCTCCGCTTGTTTACTACGGGTAATAAGGACCTTTAACCCCGAGGAGTCAATAATGTTACGTACGCGATGCGGCGGATACTCCGGATCAATGGGTATATAAGCGGCGCCGGTGGCGAGTACTCCCAAGATGGAAGGTACAAGCATTTCTTCGCGCTCCAGCATGATCCCTACCCCTTCACCGGGCTTCACGCCGGCTACTGTTTCCAGGTAGGATGCCATGCGTGAAGATATCTCCTGCAATTCGCGGTAAGAGATGCTTTTTCCTCCGGTGATAATAGCCGTTTTTTCAGGCGTTCTGTCAGCCTGGTTATTGAACAGGGTCAGGACGGTCTCATCAAGAGCATATCCTGTCTTTGTTGCATTGAATTCATTCGTCAGCCAGTTTTCTTCCTCATCAGATAAAAGAGAAACCGATGCGGCTTTTCGATTGGGGTTTGACAATATCTCTTCCGTAAGCTTTACGAGTCGTTTGCCGAAGGAGGCCGCAAAATCGTCACTGATAATATTGTCCATATAAGACAATTCAAAGATCAGTTCCTCCCCGAAAAATACCGTAGCCACCAGGGGTATACCGGCGTTGCCATATACGGACTTTATCTTGATATTGAAGGTAGACAGGCTCTTTATCAACTGTTCGCCCAGGGGATAATTCTCGATGACGATCAGGCAGTCAAACAGATCATCGGAAACCTTCAACCCAAGCATGTTTTTGATGCCGGCATAAGAAGTGCTAGTCAGTTGATTCCGCACCAGCAGTTCCTCATTCAGTGCGGAGACAACTTCCAGTAAAGTTTTATCTCCGGACGCTGTTATTCTCAGGGGGATCGTATTGATGAAATTTCCCATCACCCGGTCATGCCCCCGGATAGCTGCGCTCCTGTCTGAGACCGTGGTACCGAAAACGATATCGGGCATATTACCATACTGCTGTAATAACAATCCATAGGCAGCATAAATGATTGTTGCCTTAGTAACCTTATGGGTGCTGGCAAATTCCTCCAGACGCTCTTTTGGCGCCTGAAACTCCATCCTTTTAATAGCAAATGGTTCGCTGCTGCCATGCCGTTCAGGAAATAAGGAAGTGATCTCATAATCTTTTAAATATTCCCTCCAATACCCGCTGTCTTTTTCTGCAGCTTCATTTCTTTTAACAGCCTGCCGGATTATCTTATAGGACGGTTTATCAACAATATCCACTTCCTGGTTGCTGGTGAGTTGGCTGTAAGCTGAGAAAAGCTCTTCCAGCATGATGGCAGTGCTCCATCCGTCGTATAAAATATGATGATGCGACAGGACAATAATATAGGAAGCCGGAGCAGTTCTGATGATAGCCATACGAACAGGCAGTTGGGTGAGGTCAAACCGTTCCTGCTGATCTTTATTGATAAAATCCTCTACCATCGCGGCGCTCTCCGTTCTGTCATAAGCCGAATAATCATGCACCAGGATAGCTGCCGGGCATTGCTTTAAAACGATCTGGATGGGCCGGCTCACTTCATTCCAGCGGAAAACAGATCGTAGCGATTCGTTTTTCGATTGTACTATCCGAAACGCTTCTATAAACACCTCTGTCTGAAGTGTTCCTTCAAACAAAAGGGCCAACTGAACATTATACAGATTTCCGGTCACTTCATTCAGGTGATGAAATAACATACCCTTTTGAATCATATTCAATTCGAAAATGTCCTGGACATTCTCTTTGTCTAACTGTTCATTCATAAACTAATGGAGTTCTTTATCGTTGGGACCTCACTTAAACAGTGCGTCCAATTCCTGCTGATTGATGTCGATTTCGAAATCAGATGGCGTAAAATGTAAACTGGTTTCATTTTGTAAATGAGCCAGGAGAGCATGTATCTTTTTCAGAAAGGTTTCCCTTATCCACTCTATGGTAGACTCTTTATATGCCTTCGTGTTGTATTTAATATCAACATATAGCACCTCACTTATGATCATAAGATTAAATTCGAGTTTTGCCGTTATCTTATTCCGGCTGTCTGCATCACTGCCGCTGGATTCTGTGCTATATGAAAAAAGATCGTTGTTTAATTCCCTGTCGAACTGACCGAGATAGTTGAATCTGATTGCTGTAATGGAAACATCCTGTGCTTTCGTCCTGTTCCCAGGTGCCAGGTATTTCCAGATCCCGTATCCTATACCATGCGCAGGCGTGTTACGGATCTGCTCTTTTACGGCTTTTATCAGTTCGCCCGGATTGCCTTCCGGACAGCTTAATTCTACCGGGTACATGCCGGTGAACCAGCCGATCGTCCGGGATGTGTCAACTGAATCGAGGTATCTGCCATGGTTTTCCAACTCGATGATAAACCTGGCCATACCCGTCCATTCCTTTAGCATCCCGGCGAGCGCCGCATTCAACAGGATCAGGATATCCGTATTATATGCCTGGTGCGCACCTTTCAACAGGAAACCGGTCGTTTCCTTATTCAGACTTCCTTTGACAATACCTATGTTTATCATCCGCCAATCGTGGGTCCTGAAATCCGTGGGGATGTCAAATTCACTATTTTCTATTTTACTCCAGTAAGGCTGTTCGGCCAATACGGCCGGCGTTCCTGCATATTCAACCAGCCTCTTTTCCCATTCGATGGATGAGGCCGTTTTTGATGGAAGGCGTACTGGCGCCCCTCTTTCGATGGCGTGGTAAACGGCATACAGATCCTCCAGCAGGATGCGCCATGAAATGCCGTCCATTACCAGGTGGTGAGCAGTTATCAGTAATTTTCCGAACAGGGAGGAATTTTCTTTTATAAGGGCTGCTTTAAGCAAAAGGCCATTCCTGATATCAAAGCTGCTTTTAACCCGATGACAAACTGTAACAAGGTCCTCCTCCAATTCACCAATAATAAAAGCATCGTCCAGGTGGTTGTTATTATACCAGAGCTTTCTTTTTTCAGGATCATAATTCAACCTTAGCCCATCATGATGCCTGACTATATTTTTAAAAGCCAACTGGAGCCACTCCCTGTTTATTGGCCGGTTCAGCGTTAATAGTACAGATTGATTATAGTAATCAGGGTTGTCAAAATTCCGGGTAATGAACCAGGCTTCTATCGGCAACAGGCTTCTTTCGCCCTGCACGAGTCCCTGTTCATACGTGTTGCCTTTCGCTGTCATCTTTGCATGCAAGCTTATTGATCGAATGACCTGGTAGGTTAATATATCTTTTGCACTTATTGATATACCGTACTCGGCCAGTCGAAAGGAGATCTGAACGGCCTTGATAGAATCGCCGCCCAGTTCAAAAAAATTATCATCGACATGTAAGTCAGTCAGCCCGAGGACTTCCTCCCACACGTTCAAACAAATTGCTTCTATTTCGCTAACGGGCAGCTCGTGATTACTCTTCTCTTTGCCCTCGGGTTCAGGTAACGCGTTGTAATCTATTTTTCCATTACGGGTTAAAGGGATTCGTTCGATCCGGGTAACATGTACGGGGATCATATAATAAGGCAACCTGTCTGCCAGGTAGTCCCTCAATGCGGACTCGGTTAATTTCCCGGTGCTGATATAAAAGGCAGATAAAATCTGCTTGTTTTTGGGATTGATTCTCACAGTTACAAGGGATGCCGAAATTTCAGGAAAGCCGTTCAATGCATTTTCTATCTCGGAGAGTTCGATCCGGTAGCCGTTTATTTTCACCTGCAGATCCGAACGACCGATATATTCAATGACCCCGTTCGGCAGCCATTTGGCAATGTCTCCGGTTTTGTACATTTTCTCTCCTTTCCGAAAAGGATCGGGTATGAATTTCTCTGCTGTCATGGATTCATTGAACAGGTACGCTCTTGCCAGTCCGTTACCGGCTATATATATTTCGCCATGCACGCCAGCGGGTACCGGTTGCAGGTATTTATCCAGCACATAGATTCGGGTATTGGCAGCAGGCACTCCAATAGGAACTGCGCGCTGCATTTCCAGCGGGCTGAACAGGTGGATCATACAGCCTACGGTAGCCTCGGTAGGCCCGTATTCATTATATATCGCAACATTTCCATTAAATGCGTTATATATCTCCAGGGCCAGTGCCGTCTCCAGTTTTTCACCTCCTACGATGATGGTATTTATCCTGCTGCCGGGAAGAAAGGCCGCGACCTTACTTTGCAGGAGTATTTTGAGATGGGATGGTGTCGCTTTAATTATATCGACCCTGTTGTCTGTAACAACCAGTTCGATCAACGAACCCGGCGCCTCCTCTTTATAAATAATTATACTGTTTCCTGTCACCAGGGGCAAAAAGATCGAAGTAACCGTGAGATCGAATGATATGGATGTATATAAGGGGAAATCGCCTTTCTCCTTTTTAAGATAGCTTTTCGCTGCCCAATGAATATAATTGACCAATGAACGATGTTCGATCACGACTCCTTTAGGCAGGCCGGTGGTACCGGAAGTATATATAACATAGGCAGCGTCTTGTGGATTAGCCGGCAGCTGCACTATTAACCCTGATGCATGGGTTACATCCAGCTTGTCGACATTGATGATCTCAGGCACTGCAAGCGACCCGATGCCTGAACCCTGGCCTGCTGCTACCGCAAGACCGGTAGTGCCGTCTCCTGCCAATAGGATGCTGCAGCGGCTGTTGTCGATCAGTAATTTGATCCGCCCCACTGGAAGGTCAGTCTCGATCGGCAGATAAGCGCCACCGGCTTTTAACACGGCAAGCATGGAGACGATCATCGCCGGAGATCTGAACAACAGTATTGCGACGATGCTTCCCGGACCAATCCCTTTTTGTTTAAGTATATCTGCCAGGTGGTTGGCCCGCTCCTGTAATAGCTGATAGCTGATCTTTTCAGGGCCGTCTACTATGG
>NZ_JBJMLX010000177.1:0-5437 GCF_045805085.1 Niastella sp. | reverse complement strand
GACCAGGGACTGGGCGCATTGATCTGGAGCCCGCTCGCTGGTGGTTTACTCAGCGGAAAATATACCCGCGATATGCAAACCCGCAACGAAGGCCGTTTTGCTGCCGGCTGGACAGAACCGCCCATCCGCGATTTTGATCGTCTTTGGAATATAGTGGATGTGCTGAAAGCCATTGCTGCAGAAAAACAGGTAACACCCGCGCAGGTGGCGCTGGCATGGGTACTGGGCCGCGCTTCTGTTACTTCATTAGTGATCGGCGCCCGCAATCTTGATCAGGTAAAAGATAACATCAGGGCCGCTTCTGTAACCCTAACGGAGAAAGAAAGGGAACGTTTAAATGAAGTGAGCCGTTTACCCATGTTGTATCCCTACTGGCACCAGGCTGCACTGGCAAAGAACCGGTTAAGTCCGGCAGACAGGATCCTGCTGGATGAGCATATAGGATAATCTTTCCGATAACTATTCAATATATGTTATGCAAACTCATTTTTTCAGTGGTAAAGAAAGAGGCAAGAAAGACATTGGCTGGTTAAAAAGCAATTTCTATTTCAGTTTTAGTGATTATTATCATCCTTTAAAAAGTGCCTTTGGCACACTCGTAGCTTTTAACGATGATTATGTAGAACCCGGAAAAGGATTTGGCACTCATCCCCATATCAATATGGAGATCATCTCCATTTTACTGAAGGGAAAAATGAATCATAAAGACTCTATGGGCTACAGCACAGTAATAGAAGCAGGTGGCGTACAGATCATGAGTGCAGGCAGCGGGTTGCGGCATGAAGAATATAACATTGGCGAAGAAGATGTAAATTTTCTACAGATCTGGATCCAGCCAAAGCAACAAAACATAATACCCCGTTATCAACAAAGAAGCTTTCCGATTGAAAGCCGGAAGAATACGCTGACTACTATTATTTCGGGTGAAGAGGGATTAAAGCATTGCTGGATCAACCAGAATGCAAAATTATTACTGGGCGCTTTTGATAAAAACGAAGTAGTGCGCCACAATATGCTTAAAGAGAACATGTGCGCTTTTGTATTTGTAATTTCCGGTGAAATTCTGGTTAACCGCATGCCTGTATTTACCAGGGATGCGCTGGGTATTTGGGATGCTTCTCATTTTGAGATCACCTGCAAAGAAAGCAGCGAATTCCTGATCATAGAAACGCCTATCAATCAGAAATAAAGGCCCACCATGTTATAAATATTTCTCAAACCAGTTGGCAGCCAGGTCAGCTACCTTATGCAAAGCGCCGGGTTCCTCAAACAAATGAGAGGCGCCTTCAACGATTGCTATATTTTTTTCACATGTGAGTTGTTCATACGCCTCATTGTTTAAATCCATCACCTGCAGATCGCGCGACCCAACAATGAGTAAGGTGGGCGCTTTTACCTGCTTTAAGGCAATCGCCAGATCGGGCCGGCCTCCCCGGCTTACAACCGCTTTAATGGCTATATCAAGCAAAGCGGCGGCCTGTAAAGCGGAAGCCGCGCCGGTGCTGGCGCCAAAATAACCAACCGGCAATTGCGCCAGATTACGTTGTTGCGACGCCCATTCCGTTACCTGAACCAAACGATGGCTCAACAACGCAATATCAAACCGGTTTGCATAAATCTGGTCTTCAAAAGCGGTTAACAGATCGGTGAGCAGGGTTGACATGTTGTGCTTATTCAGGATGTCGGCCACAAAATTATTGCGCGGACTTAACCGGCTGCTGCCGCTCCCATGCGCAAAGATCACCAGCGCCTTTGCATCAGCCGGTTCGGCCAGGTTTGCACCCAACTCAACATCCTTTAGGTTGATCTGTATTTCATTTTTGCAGGTCACAGGAAGCCGTTCTTTTATAAAAAAAGCTGAAAATTCCATGCCAGTGGCGGGACCTATTTCCTGTGCTGAAAAATAATCACTGCATTCTTTTTCAGATCCGAAGCGGCTTTTAATTGATAGCGGTCCTTCCCTGCCTCGATGGTCAATAAAGCCGTATTGGGTGGAATAGAACCGAGGTTATTGGCTACCAGCACAAATTCATGAATGGGTACATCCGATTTCAATGGCACCACGACCCTGTATGGATGCGCCGATACAAAAAGCCGGGATACCAGCACCTCATTATTATGAAATATTGTTACGGTATCGCCATCTACCACCTCGTTATCGGCAATGGTGATCACAATGCTGTCGGCAGCGGTAATGATCGTGCTCAATGTATCGGATGTACGTTGCGTTTTAACGGTTGTAATGCTGTCATCAAAAGCCTTTTTGTTAAGATCTGCGAGCGACAGGCCGGGCGTAGGCAGGATGCTATCTGTTTTAAGCACTTTCCTGTTCTGAGCAATGGTATTTGTTGGATTGCCATGTTTGTTTATCCAGGAGAACATGTAAGCAGTGGTATCTACGTTTGTATTCACCTGTTTTAAGATGGTACGCGCGGGTATGCCCATGGAAAGGATCAGCGTTAAGGTTGATTTGGGATTGGCAGAACCAACCAGGTATTTCCCATCGCCATGTACGCTGAATGTAAGTTTATAACTGCACAACACATGGCTGGCTGTTTTTTCAATAAAGCTTTGACCGGCGCCTTTTAACTGGCGGGTAGAATCATTGAAACTGCCTAAAAAGTTGGCCTTGCAATAACCCATCCCCTCATCATAGGTATAACCAATATAGGTGTTCCCCTGTTTGATAATTACCATTTTCATATACTCCGCATCGATCTCTCCTTCCCAGGTGCCGGAAAGGTCTTGCGCCCAACAATGTGAAATAGTACTCAGTAATAATAACAGGAAACAGAAAAAGGATCTCATAAGTAAAAATTCTCAGGGGAAAGATAGTGATTACGGGCATATACTACAAAAGCAAGGGCCTTTCTTTTCAGATACCATCTTTATCGCTTTCACATTTCATTAATAAACTTCCGGGCTCCTGCCCCTTCTATTATACAAACAAGCAACAAATAAAAAGCTTGAATTTAAAAAGCCTAAATCACCTTAAAAATTAACTTATATGAAAACGATATTTACCCTTACCACCATTGTATTGATAGTAATTGCCAGTTTAGTCAGTGCAATATCTTTCAAATTTGGAAATTATAATGTATCAGCGCTGTTGACATTGACCAGCTTTCTTTCATCAGTTTTATGGATACATGTTGTGAGCAGCAAGAAAGTGATCTTACGATAAGCATTATTTCGGAAACCACATATATATGAAAGATTGGCTATCCGCCGGCTGGTGGATAGCCTTTTCAATTTAAATGAGTCTATAATCAACCTCGTTACAAAAGCAATTCGTATCTTTATAACGAGGGTTTAATATAATATGCCACCAGGAAAATACATACCAAATAATTCAGCCAGGAGCCTCCAAAATCACTTCATTCCCAATTCTTCCCTTACTATCCTCTTACTATTGTCTTACTATTCCCTTACTATTGGTATGCTTCATCCATACTGTATCCATGGTTCATCCACGGCACATCCTGCCTGCTCCCCTACTGTAGCAGTACTGCATACTGCCTGAGACTATACTGAAGCTATATTGCATATTGCCTGAGACTCCTCTGCGGCACCTGCTTTACTGTGCTGTATATATACGGGCAGGCCCATTATGGAACTACCTGTTGCTTTTCATCACACTGGCAGTAACCTTTCTTATAAGTAAAATATAAAAACCCCGACAAGCCACAGCCTGTCGGGGTTTTGTTTACAAGACCAACGCTTGCTTTAGAAAATATAATCAGTGCTCAAAAAGTTAGAGTTATGATCTCTGACAATAGTATTGAGCAGGCTCTTGTTCGATTCTGTTAATTTAGCTGCCACCAGTGAGCGGATAGAGAATGAACGAAGCGCATCGAATACAGAGAGCGTACCTTCTGCACTGTCTTTTCTTCCGGTAAATGGAAATACATCGGGGGAACGTTGCGCCTGGCAGTTGATATTCACGCGGCTTACCAGGTTTACAAATGGATCGATGAGGCTGGCCACTTCTTTGGCGTCTTCGCTGAAAATACTCACCTGCATACCATGTGATGCATTTACCTGGTAGGCTACCGGTTCATCGATAGAATCGAAAGGCACTATCGGAACGATAGGTCCAAACTGTTCTTCGTGATACAACCGCATTTGGTCATTAACCGGATATACTACTGCAGGGAATACAAAGGAACCTTCCTGGAAACCACCATTTACATTCATCACTTTAGCGCCTTTTGAAACAGCGTCATCGATGCAGGCCTTCAAATAAGCGGGCTTATTGTCTTCAGGCAGCGGTGTTATTCTAACACCAGCTTCCCAGGGCAATCCGGGTTTCATGGCAGAGACTGCTGCAGCAAGCTTTTCAGTAAACACAGCGGCGACCTCTCTTTGCACAAAGATGAGTTTCAGGGCTGTGCAACGTTGTCCGTTGAATGAAAGCGCGCCCAGGATACATTCATTTACGGCTACGTCAATGTCTGCATGTTTGGTTACAATGGCCGCGTTCTTGGCATCCAGACTCAGGATAGCGCGTAAGCGGTTTACTTTCGGGTGTAATTTTTTAAGCCCGTTTGCCACCTTGCTGCTACCAATAAAGGCCAGTACATTCACTTTACCACTTTCCATGATGGGTGAAATGATCTCTGAGCCTTTTCCATATAATGTATTCACCGTGCCTTTAGGGAATGCTTCTTTGAACGCATTCAATAAAGGATAATGACACAACACCCCGTATTTTGGTAATTTAAACAGGATGGTGTTGCCCATAATGAGGGCTGGTATCAGCGTGGTGAAAATTTCGTTCAATGGATAATTAAAGGGCCCCATGCTCAGCACAACACCTAATGGCGCTCTTCTTATTTGTGCAATGGTGCCTTCTGCCTGCTGAAAATGGGACGACTCGCGGTCGAGGTCTTTCAGGGCGTCGATGGTGAAGTTGATGTAATCAACTGTACGGTCAAACTCCTTGGTGGCGTCGGCCAGCGTTTTGCCAATTTCCCACATCAGCAATTTGATCACCAGTTCCCGTTGCTGGATCATTAAATACACAAACTTCTGCATGCACTTAATACGTCCTTCCACAGACATGGTAGGCCATTCACCCAAACCATTGTCATAAGCAGCTACAGCGGCGTCAAGCGCTTCTAATGATTCTTTAGGGGTAGTATTGGGAATGCTGCCCAATAACTTTTTCTCAAATCCTTTAGCTGTAGGTATGCAAACCGGGGAATAAATATTGGTTACGGGTCCATTCCAGGGAACCAGTTCGCCGTTCAATAAATACTCCCGCTGGTGGATCTCGGTGATCTTGTAATTGTCGGGGATGCTGCTTTCTTCTTTAAATACCACAGGCAACGTGCCTCTGTCGCTATTCTGTTGTTGCATGGAATTAATGATTTACTTATCTATTGTGTTCCAAATGTACTTACTTTATAAATAAATAAAGGCGGAACCATAGAAT
>NZ_JBJMLX010000176.1:0-7931 GCF_045805085.1 Niastella sp. | reverse complement strand
CGGGATGCCTAATTTTACGAGATTTGCCTGTTTGGTGCTGATCCGTTTCCATTGTTTCCAGATCACCATCCGCAGCCGTCTGCGGTACCACTCATCTGTATCGCTCAGCAACCTCTTCATATCCGCTAGTTTGAAGTACTGCACCCATCCCCTAATATACTGTTTGAGTGCTTCCTTCCTTCTCGCATTACCCCAGCCATTGCTCCTTGAGGTAAGTTCCCTGATTTTGTTGCGCATCTTCTCGACACTTTTCGGGTGTATGCGCAGCCGTCCTTCTCCTTTCATTTTATAAAAGGAGTATCCAAGGAACTTAGCCTTTTTGATATCAACTACGGCGCTCTTATCCCGATTGACTTTGAGCAACAGTTTGTTTTCAATGTACCGTACAAGGCTTTCCATTGCGCGTTCTGCACTCCGTTTACTTTTACACAGGATCTGCAGATCATCTGCGTAGCGCACGAAGCGGTGACCGCGTTTCTCAAGTTCCTTATCCAGCTCGTTGAGCATAATGTTGCTCAACAGTGGACTTAGGGGGCCGCCTTGCGGAACTCCGACAGCCGTTTGCTCAAACTTGTTCGCTACTATCACACCTGCTTTAAGGTATCTGTGGATAAGCGATATTACCCGACCATCCTTGATCGTTCTTGACAGCACTTCAATCAGTTTACTTTGATTGACCGTATCGAAGAACTTCTCCAGATCCATATCTACGGCATATACGTAGCCTTCGGTGATCAACCGTTGGCATTGCTGTAGTGCCTGGTGTGCGTTGCGCTTTGGTCTGAACCCATAGCTGTGCGCTGAAAACTGTCTCTCATACAGCGGACTTAGCACCTGCGTGATGGCTTGTTGGATAACGCGATCTACAACGGTGGGTATGCCAAGTTGCCTTTTCCCATTCTCTTTGGGTATTTCTACCCTACGTACTGGATTTGGGCGGTATTTGCCCGCCTGTATGGATGTAATTAACGCATCCTTTTGTTCGATGAGATAATCCTTTAGGGACTCGACTTCCATCTCATCTACGCCTGCGGCCCCCTTGTTTTGCTTTACCCTTTTATAGGCTGCATTCAGGTTCGCCGGTGACAGGATTTGTTCAAGCAGTCCATACCCTGTTTGCTCGATACTTGTAAGGTTGTTTTCAGTTATCCACATGCAAGTCTGCGCTCCGACATAATCTTCGGGTTCCGCCCTGTCTTTCTGCCGGTAGCTATCTTGCGATATTTTCTGCTTTCTACCTTTCATGTGGTAACTTTCATTGACTACTTACTTCTTAAGGTTCTGCCCTTCCAACAGCTGTCGTCCTGCTGTACTATGGCTTCGGCTGACTTCTCACAGTAAATCTTATTTCAACCGTGCTTCATACTCTGTTTCCACACGTCTGTGAGACCTCCCATGGTAAGACGATAAACCTCCATTCCATATACCCGCACCATTTACAGTGCCGTGTCCGTGTAATCTTTGGACTTCGTTTTGTTGTGCAAACTCGTCCTCACAGCATCTGCCTGATAGTGTTCGTGTTCCTCGGGCCGGAACTTTGCCGCCAGCTTCCTTCAGATTCCACTTCGCAGTGGACACCCTTGCTCTTGGCTAATGGTTGGCGATTACATACCCCCATAACGGACTTTAACCGTCAAGTTTATCATCATGCATGGCGCACACAAAAAAGCCCCGCATTACAGCAGGGCTTCTATAAAGAACAAATATCACTTAATTAGTCTCAGTATAGTTCTTGAAATTATTTAAAATAGCCTGCCAGCCACCCTGCTGCATTTCCAGCGAGTGCGTGCTCTCCGCATCAAACGTTTCCACTACTTTGGTTTCATTACCATTTGCAGAGAAATGTATTTCCACTTTGCGGCCATCGCCCAATGTATATTCAATCAGCTCGTTTGTTTTTACATCGTCATACACGCCGCCGAAATCAAACCCAAAACTGCCATCTTTGGCTTCCATTCGGGTAGAAAATTTTCCGCCAACTGTTAAGTCGTTTTCAGCTTTGGGCACATGCCAGTCATCAGAGGCAGCACACCACTTTGTAATATGTTCAGGTAATGACCAGTATTTCCAAACTTTTTCAACGGGAGCTTTAACAACAGTTTCCACTGTAATTTTTGTTGCGCCGGTAGTTTCCATGTTTTTGTTTTTATGAGTTAATGATGTTTTTTGCTTTGACAAGACAAACTTACCCCAAGTTACCCAAAAACAGGCTGTGTAAACGGGACAAAAGAGGGGGTGATTTGTGACTTGTTGTGTTAACGCCACACGCATGACCGGTTTTTGTCAATAAACCCAGTAATTTAGCCTGTTCGGACAACTTATTAACCATTACTAAAATAACGATCGCTATGTCAGTGAATCACTCACCCCAATGTAGCTGCGCTGCCTGTCATGACGCTACTATAAGCCAGGCAGAAAAAGAATTGCATCTTGAACTGTCAGAAAACAGCCGCCGGGACTTCATCAAAAAAGCCGGCCGCCTGGGCTTAAGTCTGGGTATTGGGGGCGGACTGGTTACTACGCCCCTGGCTGCGGCAGCCTTGCATAATGAAGATGCTACTTATAAGTATAACAGCATGCAGCAAAATAAAGCGGTGCGCAATGGCAAAGCCAATATGATCACCTTGCTGCATACGGCCGATATTCATTCACAACTTTATCAGCATGATGAATTTTTCATAGAGAACGGCAAGCCTGTTTATAAAAAACGAGGCGGGCTGGCCAGTCTTAAAACAATGATAAATTCCCTGCGTAATCAAAATGCAGCCAATACACTGGTGCTTGATGGGGGCGATTGTTTTCAGGGCAGTGGCATGGCGGCATTAAGTGAAGGCAAAGCCATTGTACCATTAATGAACAACATTGGCTACGATATTATGCTGCCTGGCAACTGGGAAGTGGTATACGGCAAGGAAATGATGATGAAGGATATGTTTGGATACGATGCCTTAAAGGTGTGCGCCAATATGTATCACGACACGCAGGATGACCTGAAAGGCGATCTGATCTTTCCACCCTATTACGTTAAACATCTTGCCGGCATCAAGATCGGGTTCATTGGGTACAACGATCCGCTGACGCCAAAACGGCAATCGCCCGCCTATTGCGATGGCATGAAGTTCACCCAGCCCGAAGCTAATGTGGCCAGGTATATTAAGCTCTTGAGGGAATATGAAAAATGCCAGTTGGTATTCCTCATCACCCATATGGGTCTGGCGCAACAGTTTGGTTTATCAAATATGGAGCAGGTAAAGGGTGTTGATTATATTCTGGGCGCCGATACCCATGAGCGGCTGCGACAACCCATACAGGGCGCCTATGCTAAGGTAACTGAACCAGGAGCATTTGGGTCGTTTATGGCCAGGCTGGATATTGTTATGGAGAATGGCATTATAAAAGACCAGACCTACCAGCTACTGGATGTTGATCCTGACAAATACCGGGAAGATGAAGAAATGAAACGCCTCATCAGCAATGCCAATGAGCCTTATAAAAAAGAATTAAGCCGGGTGATCGGGAAAACCAAAAATCCATTGGTAAGGTATTACGTAATTGAAACGCCGATGGACAACTTTATTACCGATGCCATCATGTGGAAATTCAAACCTGATATTGCTTTGAGCAATGGGTTTCGTTTTTGTCCGCCCCTGGTTCCCGACCCTGCTACAGGCACGGCAGATATTACCGTTGATTATTTATGGAGTATGCTGCCGGTTGATAGCGAAGCCAAACAAGGAACTGTGACCGGTAAACAATTATGGAACTGGTTAGAAACTGAACTGGAAAATACATTTGCCAAAGACCCTGCCAAACGATTGGGCGGTTGGGTGATCCGGTTCAAAGGCATGGAAATGAATTTTACCCTGGGTAACGAAGCAGGCAAACGGGTTAATTACATAAAAGTGGGTGGCAAACCGGTTGACCTGAACCGGGAATACAGCTTTGTTGCCTGTGAACGGGAAGGCGATCCGGATACAACGCTTTGCCGCATGCAGGGCGTTAAACAACCGCACTTGCTTGGCCATACCATGCATAAGGTCATTGAAGAATACCTGGCCGTGCATTCACCTATTTCACCCGTTATGGAAGGACGATGTACTGCTACTGATGTACCACACACCTTGTTGACCCAGGTAATGGGATTGGGCTATGAGTTCAGATAAAAAAAGTGGGCACACGATAACTACCGGGCGCCCACTTTATATCATTATTTACTGTCTCTTAATTCTGTGACAGTTGTTGTTGCTTTTTCAGGAATTGCGCCAGGGCCTTGATACTATCAGAATCGATATAATCAACACCCAGCTCGATCACCTGCTTCCAGGCTTCGTCAAAATCAGGCACGTTCCACAAACGAACTTCTTTTCCCAAGCTGTGCGCTTTGGTGATCATACTTTTCAAACGCTCTGCATCTTTAGCGGGGATAGGACCGGTTCCTTTCCATTTTGAATAATTGATGAAGTTATCACTCAGCATGGCGATGCGGCTGATTGCATCTTTAGAGTATTTAGAACTTAATAAACCATCGAATACCAGGAAAGAAGGATAAGAAATATACGTATTAGGATCAGGTTTGTTACCACTGATCAATACTTTGAATGTAGGCGTGTGAATGAGCTCAGGATATTTTTGTAAAAGATCGATTATTTTATTTACAACTGGAATGGCCTCACTCTTGATATCCAGCATCAGGATCAGCTTACGTGATTCATCAGCGTATACATGCCCTTTGTTGGCCAGGATAAAACCCTGAATGGGTTTCAGGTACAGATCTTCCAGGGTGCGGTGTTGGTCAAAATCACGCTCAGTGTGAGCAACCAGTAATTCATCACCTGACAACATCACATCCGCTTCAACACTACCAAACTGCAGCGTGTAAGCTGAGATCAATGGTGTTCCCTGTTGATAATCATTGTGCGAATGCGCATTGGCTGTGGAATAAGTTCTGGGTTGTGCAAAGGCTGTGGTGCAGGATAAAACAGTAATAAATAAAAATAACTTACGCATAAAAAAATAAGATTGGATTTTTTTTGCAGGTTAAAAGTTAATGATCCATCTGGCAATTCGGAAACATCCTGCAATCGGAGTAATTGATTGATTAGAGTGCGCAAATTACAAATTAAATGTCACTTTCACATCTATTAAAAAAAACATTACCTCAATATAAAAATTACTCATTTATAGTGAAGCAACCTTTCTACCGGTAAACCTATCTGGCAGTGTCAGGCAAAAGCTACCATTAAACGAAAACAGGGAAAATATATTGCAGAAAACGGGTACTTCCGCTGCTGACCGGAGTTGTAAATGTCTGATTAACAATATAAAATATGTACCCCAACATACAAAAGCATTCATCCATGAAACCTTTTTTTTCCCCACATACAACCTCTTGCCTGTAATTCGCGACCGCATTCACTCCATTGGAAAATCTTTCATTTGCTTTGAAAATGTCTTCGATAATTTACCACTGTTGCCTACTGCCCATTCGGCCATGGCGTATAAAACAGGTCGTAATGCTTTACCTGATTTTGACAATTCATAAGTAACATAAGGCGGTACAACTGGTTTTGATTTTCTTATCAGTAACCCATCTGCTTCCAGTTGCTTTAATTGTTGTATCAATACTTTTTCAGTAATGGTGGGAATTGATCTTTTCAATTCATTGTACCGCTTTACTCCCGATAACAGGTTGAATAAAATGATCGGTTTCCAATAACCGCCAATCTTTTCCATAACAAAAGTTACCGGGCAGACCACGAAGGCCTGGCTTTTGTTTTCCTGAATGGTTGATGCTTCTTTAATTAAGGTCATAATATACACACTTTAGGGTAAGTACTTGTACAAAAGTAAGTATCCTTTTAGATTTGTGCAATAATTTTAAACAAGCATAATAATGAAAATTACCGTTACAGGCTCATTGGGGAACATCAGCCACTCCCTCACAAAAAAACTAATCGCACAAGGCCACCAGGTTAATGTAATTAGCTCCAATGCCAGCAAAGCCGAAGACATTAGAAAATTACAAGCTATACCTTTGATTGGTTCATTGGAAGATTACGAATTTGTAAAACAATCATTTCAGGGAAGCGATGCCGTATACCTGATGATACCACCCAATTTCAGTGCTCCGGATTACAAGGCCTTTACCATTACCGTGGGTAAAAATTATGCACGCGCCATACAGGAGGCAGGCATCTCCTATGTTGTTAATCTAAGCAGCTCCGGTTCACCCCTGGCGGGCCAGGCTCCGCTGTTAAATTACCAGAACCTGGAAACCTTTCTTGACGAGCTGCCGGCACTAAACGTATTGCACCTGCGCCCCGGCGGCTTTTATTCCAATTTCTATGGTAGTATAGGATTGATAAAATACCAGGGCGTTATCGGAAACAATTATGATGACACCGTAGATATGGTACTTTCTCATCCCGAAGATATAGCCGATGCAGCCGCCACAGCATTTTCCACGCTTGCATTTACAGGTAAAAATGTGCAATATATTATCAGTGATACATTGAATGGCCGGCAAATTGCTCAAATGCTGGGTGCGGCTATTGGCAAGCCCGATCTTACCTGGGTGCAATTCCCTGATGAACAGTTATTACAGGGACTGATGCAAAACGGTTTTTCGAAAGACGCAGCCCAGCATTATATTGTAGATATGGGCATCGCTATCAGAGAAGGATTGCTGGCTGCGCATTACGCGCAACATGCGAAAGAAGTGTTTGGCAACCGAAATTTTAGCGAATTCGCCAAAGATTTTGCCAGGGTATATCAGCAGGGATAAAGTAAGATTGTTACGCAGTATGCCATGGAGTACTGCGCAACAACCTTTATAATTTAATCACATTCTATTCCAAACAGGTCAATAAAATCGCTCATCCAGAATTGTGAGACTTTTTTGTTATCGATCAGTCGGATGCCCCTGTCAGGGAACTTACATTTTGATGTAGCATTCTTTGGCTCCCAGGTAAAGTCATCGTGATAGTAGAAATAAAAGTTGCCGACATTACCTACGATCTTT
Organism: Niastella sp.; assembly: GCF_045805085.1. NCBI lineage: Bacteria > Pseudomonadati > Bacteroidota > Chitinophagia > Chitinophagales > Chitinophagaceae > Niastella > Niastella sp. The sequence goes on along the minus strand of NZ_JBJMLX010000176.1, from coordinate 910 downwards.
GTCTTTACGCTATCAGCATAATCACCCGAAGCAATAAAATAACTGTCCATATTCCTTTCCATTTTACTGTAATCCTTACCATAATTAATGGGGAGCAGTTTGGTTGAGCAAAAAAGCGGATGCCCAATTGATTTAAGACTGGCATTATCCAGGCAAAAGGCAAAGATGTTGGTGATGCATGGGTCTTGCGCAAGGGCTATATTTTTTATACCCGACCTGGCATAGCCTTTCGTTCCATACACGTAAAATGCCGTATCAAAATAACATCTTGCTTCTTTTTCCAGGGTTTCGTTCCTGATTAATTTATAGATCCCTGAGGTATCGTATAGTTTCCATTTTTTGGGTACGCATGACCTGCATTCCTTCTGGTCATTTTCACGAGACTTTTTTGGATAAAACACATCAAACAATGTATCCATGATCCCGCGTGGTTTACCTACTTCGTAAAAATTAACAACAAAGGCGGTAGTTTTTGCAGACAGTTCGTAAACAGGAAAGAAAAGTTGCTTCTCGCCGGTTGAACTCCACCATTTGCTTAATTTGTGGGCAGCCGCATCGTATTCATACAACTGTTTCCTCAGGGTGTCGAGGTAGATCCATTGGTCAACAATAAAACGCGTATCAGCCCCCTCATCCCGGGATATTTCATGACCAATGCGGTAAACGTCAAATACGGCAGAATCGGTTTTAAGCGTATTATCATACACCCAGTCCAACGTAAAATTATTTGTATGGGCCTGCTTAAGGACTTCTGTATTGGCAAACGCCATATACATTTTTAATAAGGAATCTGACCAGCTTATATCACCTTCCGCCAGTTCACTGACCGCTTTTTCAGGAATGGCTTCAGATGCTATGATTCCAGGAGCGGAGTCTACAGTGGAAATTTGACTGGTTTCTGGTGTGGCTT
>NZ_JBJMLX010000175.1:0-6820 GCF_045805085.1 Niastella sp. | reverse complement strand
TTCCCCCATTCCCGGCTGCTTGTATTATCTGCTTTGTGCATGTTGATGTTCATGCTATCAAAGGCACAAACCAACCTGCCTGATTATAGCGTTGTCAATTACAACAGCGATAATGCACTTCCCCAGAACAGCATCAATGACATGGTTTTCGATAGCCATGGCTTTCTATGGCTGGCTACTGAAATGGGACTGGTACGCTTCGACGGGCAACATTTCCGGGAGTATACAATGGGTAATTCCCCGGCCTTATATAACAACAGGTGTGCCCTGGTTAAATCAGGGAAAGGCAAAATACTGATTGAATCTTCTTATTCCAGCCACCACATCCTTACCGTTACAAATGATTATCAGTTAAAAGCCGACAGTCTTCTTTCTGCGAACCCATATCAATGTAACCGGTGGAGCAACTGTATCTTTTACTATGATAAGATATTTAAAAAATGGGGCCATGATTCAACAGCTTTTAAAGGACTGTTTCACAGGTTGGACCTGAATGGCGACCTGGTAACAGAGAACGAAAGACAGGCTTATGTAAGAAAAGATTCAAATTGCTATTATCTCAATGATAACACGGCCGAAGTCCGGCTGCTGAAAGAAACAGAAGGCCATGCATTCAAGATCCTGTTCATGGTAGAAGATGTATGTTTCTATTTCGACCGGCAAAATCACTTGTATGCTTACAGACAGGGCCGACTGCAAAAAAGTGTAACCTGCAGCGACCGGCTCATGAAGATCTTCGCGCAGGCGCAGTCGGGGGCTTACCCCAGTCAGTATACGGTAAAAGCCTTACGGGATGCCCGCCATTCATTCCTTGTTTACAAAGGAAATATCCTGCTATTGACTATCAGGAACGGGGTGCTTGATTTTGAAGTACTGGCTGCCAACACTTCTATAAAAAATATAAACGTTCTCATTTACGACGAGGTTTACCGCAAATTATATGTTGGAACCGCAACCAGTGGATTGTATATTCTTAAAAAATATGACTTCGACCGGCTATTTTTTGCCAGTGATAATTATGCGATCAACAGCCTGTATGCACAATTAGAAATATCACCCGGCCGTATTCTCACCGCATCCGGTGTGCTAAGCCGCAATAGCGCGGTGAATAAACCAACACCGGGTTTATACGACCAGCCCGCCTTGCTGCGTTCGAATGACGGTTATATCTGGTACTCAAATTATCACTCTTTAAAAAGGATCGATACGGGCCTGCGAAAACCTGTTACCATGCAATATCTCGGCGGCTGGTTGATGGCGATCACCGAAACCGCTGATAAAGCCCTTGTGTATGGCGAAATGCATAATTTGTTCCGCCGCAAGGGGAACGATACCACTACTTTACTGCATACATCGGAAAATATTCAGGTGATCAATGAAATATTTCCCAACGATCTGTGGATCGGTACTTCAGGTGGCTTGTATTCATACGATCTCACGAAGGGAACGCTTCGCCGGTTGGCTTTGCAAAATGCTTCTGTAAGGGCGCTTTATAAGGCCGGCGATGGAAGCATCTGGATTGGTACATACGGACAGGGTTTTTATAAATATGACAGGGGACGGTTCCTGAAAATGCCAATAGACCCGGGTAACAACCTGGCCACTATCCATTGCTTTATGGAAGATAAGCTGGGATATTTCTGGCTGCCAACCAACAAAGGATTGTACAGGGTGGCGAAAAAAGAACTCGATAGCTACGCCTCAGGGAACAGGGAAAATGTTTTTTATTATTACTTCGACAAATCTGCCGGGTATTCAACCAATGAATTCAACGGCGGCTGCATGCCCTGCGGCATTGTTTTAGAGGATGGCCATTTTTCCCTTCCTTCCCTCGATGGGTTGGTCCAGTTCAGGCCAGACAGCATTCCTGTTGAGCTGCCCGGTTCGCCTGTTTTTATTGACCGCATTATAGCCGAAGAAAAAAAAGTGTTGCCTGGCGATCATTTTGACCAGCGCCAGGATTCAGGCCCCCTGGTATTTATGATCTCATCTCCTTATTTTGGCAACCCGGCCAACCTGCATTTGGAATATCAGATCCCTCAACTTGATAATAAATGGCGCCCGGTGAATAGCGACGGCAGGCTGGTGCTAACCGGTTTGCGAAAAGGGAAATACACGCTTGTCATTCGCAAGCAGGAGCGTTATGGCCATTATGTCTATAACCGTATTTCCTGGACTGTACTTCCTTACTGGTATGAAACGATCTGGTTCTGGCTGCTGGTAGCTATAGTATCGATAAGCAGTCTTTTCTTTATTTTTCTGTTCCTGTATACCCGTGAGGTAAAAAGAGCAGCGCAATTGGAACAAAAAGTAGCAGAAAGAACGGAAGCATTAACTGCAAGCAACCAGGTGAAAGAAAAAATGATCGCTGTTATTCTGCACGATCTGCGATCACCGATACGCTTTCTCCACCTCATGGCCGATCATATTTATGAGAATTATCAAAAAGCTGCCCGGTCCGAGATGACCGGCCTGTTGTTGAAATTCCGTAACGCCACACATGACCTGAACGAGTTTACCCAGGACTTCATGACCTGGACAAATGCACAGAAAGAGGGATTTGTTATCCGGCGGGAAAGAATACCCCTTCGGGAAACCGTGGCGGGTATCGTTTCGCTGTATGAGCCCGCGGCCACTATACGCAACAATAGCCTGCTCAACCTGGTGCCTCCGGAACTTACGTTGATCTCCGATCTCAATATATTAAAGCTCATCATCCGGAACCTGGCCGATAATGCCAATAAGTATACCGTGGGTGGGGAAATAAGAATAGAAGCCAGGAAGATTGCCAACAATATTGTTATTACTATTACAGATACCGGCACCAGCATGAATAAATTACTCATATCGGAGATCCTGAACAATACCTACCAGGCAGATGGTGGTAGTCATGGCCTGGGTTACAAGATCATTAGCGAATTATTGGCCCGGATCGAAGGAAAACTGGCAATAGATCAACCCGGAGATACCGGCAACAGGATCACCCTCACTTTTACAACCCGAAATGAATGAGCGGGCTATACAATATCAAACCGTTTAACCAGGGTGGTTAATTCTATTACATTTTTAACCTTCAGCTTTTGAAGGATACTGGCTTTGTGTGTACTGGCGGTTGAGATATGAACAGACAGGATCACGGCGATCTCCGATACATTCCTGCCCTCTACCAGATGCGTCATTACTTCGAGTTCGCGGGCTGACAGGTTTTCAAATGCACTTTTGGCGGGCGAGCCTTCTTCCGCCTGGCGGGTTATGAGCTCCTGCAGTTTGGGGCTAAAATATTTCCTGTTGTTCATTACAGTAGTAATAGCCCTGCGGATCTCAGTCGAATCGGATTCTTTATTAACAAATCCCAAGGCGCCCAGTTGCAAATATTTCTTTGCGTAGATCTCTTCGCTGCTCATACTAAGGATCAGGACCTTCAACTGCGGTTGAACGCTGAAGATATTTTTCAGCAGATTAACAGAGTCCGTGACAGGCATATTGATGTCCATTATAAAAAGATCATACGGGGTTGATTGTATTTTTTCCCAGGCGCAATTGCCATCGCTGCATTCATCTATCTGCACGTTTAAATATTCCGATTGAATAAGAACACTTAGCCCTGTTCTTACTATAGTGTGATCATCAGCGATTAAGATCCTTTTCACGAATGTTGTACTTTGGAGTTTAGACAATTTGAAATACTCTTGGCCGGTAAAGATAATATTACGATTATATTAGAAGTTATTTATTGGAAAATACGAAAACGAAATAGTGTATATGTATTTTCGTTTATATGTTGGCTCATAAACGGCGGCAATGGCCTAATACCCAAAAGATAAGTAATTTAGTATGATGGAAACAACTGAATCACTGGAGAATTTTTATCGTCAGAAAATGGGTATCCTCCCCAGTGAAATCTTTCGTAAAACAGGTCATTTCAATGTATTTACAATGGAAGATTACGCCGGCAAAGATCCTGCGTATCCCATGCCTTACGGCCGCAAGGACTATTACAAGATAGCGCTGATTAAAGGTCCGCACCGGGTAGAATATGCTGACAATACATATGAGGTAAAGCATAATATGCTCATGTTCGCCAACCCGCAGATCCCTTATAACTGGACACCTGCAATGGCCACGCCTACAGGCGCATTCTGTGTATTTGCCGAAGATTATATGAAAGGATTCGGAAACATTAAAGATTATCCGCTTTATCAGCCAGGTGGCACGCCCATCCTTGATATCACAGATGAGGAAGCGGCGCTTGTAATGGAGTTGTTTAACAAAATGTTCCGTGAAATTGCTTCAGAATATCCTTATAAGTATGACTTGCTTCGAAACATGGTATTCGAAATGGTTCATACGGCACTTAAACTTCGCCCGGCAGTGGCTGTTATTGCATTACCTGATTCTAATGCGGGACGAAGGATCACCTCTTTATTCCAGGAGTTGCTTGAACGCCAGTTTCCTATTGAATCAACAATCCAGCACATCCGGCTTAAAACACCGGCAGAGTTTGCAGAACAGCTGCATGTACATATTAACCATCTGAACAGGGTGCTCAAAGAGGTTACAGGTAAAACAACAAGGCAATTGATTGCTGAACGGATAGCGTCAGAATCCAGAGCGTTGCTCAAACATACCAACTGGAATATTTCTGAAATTGCATGGTGCCTGGGCTTTGAAGATACCTCGAACTTTATAAAATTCTTTAAGAAAAACAGCGATCTTACACCTCATCAGTTCCGAAGGTGAATGGTCAATCGTGAATGGTCAATCGTGAATGGTGAATACCTCGCCATTCACAAGACTAATAACTAATTGGGGAATCAAAAATCTCGTGAGCCCATTGCCCATTGCCCATTCACCATTGGCCATGTTTGATTAATACCATTTTCCGTTTGAATCTGCCTTTCTGAGCGATTTTTGCACTGCTAACTTTGAATTACAAAACGTAATTACAATGGAAGCTTATCTTTTAGCGCAGAATGGTGGTATTGAAAAATTGAAAAAGGTCACTATGCCTACGCCAGGCATTCAAACAAATGAAGTACTGATTAAAACCAAAGCCATTGGCATTAATCCGATCGATATTCAGGTCAGGAATTCAAAGGACATCCTGGGTATGATCACGCACGGAAATATTCCTCAACAGGTAGTTTTAGGCTGGGATGTGGCCGGCGTGGTGGAACAAACCGGAGAGGGGGTGAATGACTTCAAACCTGGAGATGAAGTGTACGGACTTTTAAACATGCCTGGTTTGGGGAATACTTATGCCACTTATGTAACAGCTGATGCCCGTCAGCTTGCTCACAAACCCGCTGCACTTGATTTCGTTGCCGCCGGAGCAACTCCGATGGCTGCAATGACCGCCTGGCAGGCCGTGGTTACCAGGGGACATGTAAAGCATGGAGAAAAAGTATTGATCCATGCTGCATCAGGAGGTGTTGGACATTTTGCTGTACAAATTGCAAAATACCTGGGCGCCTATGTTATTGGAACAGCCTCTGCAAAAAACAAAAATTTTGTTATGGAGCTGGGCGCAGATGAATTCATCGATTACACAGAAAAACCATTTGAAAAGCAGCTTCAAAAAGTGGATGTGGTTATTGATACCATTAATTCTGTTGAACATATACTGCGCTCGATCAGTGTTCTAAAAAAAGGAGGCCGTTTAGTTTATCTGCAACCGCATTTTCAATCTGCCATAGAAGCTCAATTACTGGCAGCGGAAGTTAGCGGATCCGGCGTGTTTGTCAACTCTTCAGGCGAGGTGCTCGCTGAAATAAGTAAACTTATCCGTGAGGGTCATGTGCTTCCTAAAGTTACCCAGGTGTTTGGTTTTAATGAGCTGCCCCAGGCGCAGGCTGCAGTAGAAAGCGGCAGGGCAACCGGCAAAGTAGTGGTATCGGTAAACGATCATACAAAAGAGGACTTTATTAAAGCCCTTACACAGGAAGAAATTAATACTATCTATGACTTTTATGGTGTCTTCAGCAAAAGGGATTACAACGAGGTAGACCGCATACTGGCGCCTGACTGGAAGGACATTCCGCTGGCGCCGGGTCAGTTGGAGGGCCCAACGGGTTTCAAAGAACTGGTACGCAATTTTACCACGGCCTTCCCGGATCTGATTATTAAGGTGCACGAGGTATTTGGAACCCATGAACGGGCAGGGGTAAGGGCAGAAATGTCTTTTACGCATAGCAGCGAATTCATGGGCATTGCACCTACTCATAAAAAACTCACAGTAGCTATACATGAGTTTCATTATTTAAAAGATGGAAAGTTAACCACCACCTGGCACCTGGAGGACTGGCTGAGTATGCTGCTGCAAACCGGCGCCTGGCCTGTTAACGGGCAACAATAATTTAAAACTAATAGCATATGCAGGGCTGAAAGAAAGGGTAAGCGTTGATTACCGGCGCACCTTACTTGTCGTTCTGTGAAAGCCCGCGAATAAACGGGCTTTCACATTTTTCTAACGGGGTGCTTACTCCATTTCTATGGTTACTTTACCAATGTACCCGCCTTGTTCAGCATATTGATACGCTTCTTTGGATTGAGCAAAAGGGAATACTTTGCTGACTTCAATCTGCACACCATTGTTTACAGCATTTAACAAAACATCCATATCTTTTGCCGAAGGACTGGAGAGTATAACAATGTGCTTTTTGCCTGTAAATAAATTTTTGAATAGCGATGTAGGGATTTCAACAGGTTTGGGAACCGGGTTTAAAAACAATGCTCTTGCCTTCATTATTTTTTTAGCATTTGCATACCCCATTTTACCTGATAGATCAATAACAATATCGTAGGCGATATTTTGAGCAAG
>NZ_JBJMLX010000174.1:0-6344 GCF_045805085.1 Niastella sp. | reverse complement strand
TGCATCTGCGCATACACTTCATGATTGGGAACAGGTCCTTTAAAGGTAATGTTGGTAGCATGGGCATAAGTGCTGGCCAATGTATCATAGTCGCGGGTAAGCATCAGCAGGGTGCGATCTTTTAAGGCGCCGCTGGCAAAGCGATCGAGTAGTACTTCAATCTTACGGCTTTTATCTACTGTGCCTACATAGGCAAAATCATATTTCTTTTGTATAGCTGGCAACAGAACTATCTGATCGGGAATGCCGTAATTCCGGATGCCGGATGGAATATTATCTGTTGGGTTTATTTGTTGCCGTACATATTCGCTGTTAAAGATGCGGTAATCGGGCGTGGCGTTGATCAGTTTTTTGAGCCTGTCTTTTAATTTGCTGAATGGAGGAACCGATGCCGAGGCATATTCATGAATGGTTACCCTGTTTTTATTACGCCGTACATGCCGACCCATAAAATGCCATTCTACATCGCAGGGCAGGGTAGGTAATTGGGATGGATGCATGACGTGTGTTTGTATGCCCCGATCAGCAAAAAATTGTTCATAGGCGTTTAGTTCGGGTAAGAATGCTTTATGTTCATGAATGAAGCCAATGGTCATATAGAAGCAAATTAAGAAAAACTTAATTCAGGAAATTTTGATTCTAAAAACTCCAACACGCCCGACCGGCGGATCTGCTGTTCCCAGGTAAAGCTTTCCACATCAGGTTTTGAGTAGGACAGGTTATTTACCTGCTCCCAGGTGAAGTTCGAAAGGTTCGGTTCCAGGTAAAAAAAGTTACCGCCATATTGTTGCTGAAACCTTTCAACCCAGGCATACCGGCTGGTGATGATGGGTACACCCAGGGCGGCATACTCCAGTAATCGCACGGAGGTTTGCTGATTAAAAGGTTCTTTGTCAGGGACATAATTAATAGCGAAGCGGGCTTTTATAATATAGGCGTCTATGGAGCTGTAGGGCAGGGGACCCATAAATATAATGTTCTCATAATTCCCGTAAGTGGCCTGCAGCTGCTCATATCCCGTGCTTATAACTAACAGGGTTTTGTGTTTTAAGGCCCCGGTACTAAAGCAATTCAATAATGCTTCAGGTTGGCGTATGGGAGAAATATCACCCGTGTATACAAAGTCATATTCGCGCTCGTGTAAAAACGGATCGGCCAGCAGCCATTGTTCCGGTATGCCCATGTCGCGGTAACCAAAGGGGATGTGATCGTGGAGATTGATCGCTTTTTTTACATAGTCATTCAAAAACAGTCGGAAATCGGGTTGGGCGCTAAAAAAACTTTTCCACCAGTTCTTCCACCTGCGCCAGGGAGGTATAGAGGAAGAGTTGTATTCATGTATTTTATAAATGCCTTCTTTGGGTTTGGTGAGGTCGGCCCCCATTATCCACCACTCCACATGCCGGTGCAGCAGGCCGAGATCGTTTTTATCTACTATTTCACACGTTATATTGTAGCCCGAAAAGAAACGGCTGTATGCGTCCAATTCGGGCAAAAAGGCTTTATTGTTATGAACAAATGCAATAGTCATGAGCTGGTAAATCGGGATAAATTTATCAATAAGATGACAGACTGTTTGTACTTTTGCGCTTTCCTAAAAAGCTGTTTGACAAACAGCTAGTGGTAAATAGCTGGACGTGAGTGTTTTTTGCCCCGCCGCTACTATTTTCCCTGGCTCTAAAATACGATCAATCAGCAGTTTAACTATATTAATTAATATGGAAGTAACAGTAAAAACGGCTAAACAACTACGTCTTACCGAAGAAGAATTCGATTTAATAAAACAAAAACTTGGCCGTACGCCCAATTTTACCGAATTGTGCGCCTTCAGCGGTATGTGGAGCGAACACTGCAGTTACAAAAATTCAATTAAGTGGTTAAAGACTTTGCCCCGCGAAGGCAAAAAAATGTTGGTGAAAGCCGGTGAGGAAAATGCGGGTCTGATGGATATTGGCGACGGCTTTGGCGTAGTATTTAAAATAGAATCTCATAACCACCCTTCGGCTATTGAACCCTTTCAGGGTGCTGCAACCGGGGTAGGGGGTATTCACCGCGATATTTTTACCATGGGCGCCCGGCCTATTGCCTCGCTCAATTCATTGCGTTTTGGTAACCTGAAGGAAGCCAAGACCCAGCACCTGCTGGCTGGTATTGTTCATGGCATTGGCCATTACGGCAACTGCTTTGGCGTACCAACCGTTGGCGGTGAAATATATTTTGAACAGTGTTACCATACCAACCCGCTGGTGAACGCCATGAGCGTTGGTATTGTAAAGAATGGCGAAACCATTTCTGCTACTGCCAAAGGCATTGGCAATCCTGTGTTCTTTGTAGGTTCTGCCACTGGTAAAGATGGTATTGGCGGCGCTTCTTTTGCCTCAGCCGACATCACTGCTGAAAGTGCGGAAGAATTACCTGCCGTACAGGTGGGCGACCCCTTCCAGGAAAAGAAACTGCTGGAAGCCTGTCTGGAAGTAATAAAGACCGGCGCCGTTGTAGGTATGCAGGATATGGGTGCGGCCGGTATTATTTGTTCTACTGCCGAAATGAGCGCCAAAGGCGAAGTAGGGATGCGCATCGACCTCGATAAAGTGCCTACCCGTCAAAAAAATATGAAGGCCTGGGAATTGTTGCTGAGCGAAAGCCAGGAGCGCATGTTGATGGTAGTTGAAAAAGGCCGTGAAGCTGATATACAACAGGTTTTTGATAAATGGGACCTCCCTTGTTCTGAAATAGGCGAAGTTACCGATGATGGCATCCTGCATTTCTATATGCATGGCGTGCTGGAAGCCGAGCTTCCTGCTAATGAACTGGTACTGGGTGGCGGTGCGCCGCAATATACCCGCGAGTATAAAGAACCCGCTTACTTTGAAAATATAAAAGCTTTCAGGGCTGATGCTATTGAAGTGCCTGCCGATATGAAAGCGGTAGCTGAGCAGATCATTACCATCCCCAACATTGCCAATAAACGTTGGGTGTATGTGCAATACGATAGCATGGTGGGCGCTGGTACTTCTACCACCAATACACCGGCCGATGCTGCTGTAGTGATAGCCAAACCAACCAATAAAGGACTGGCCCTTACTACTGATTGTAACAGCCGCTATGTCTATGCCGATCCGTTCACCGGTGGCATGATCGCCGTGTCAGAAGCTGCCCGTAACATCGTTTGCAGTGGCGGCCAGCCTTTAGGTATTACCAACTGTTTGAACTTTGGTAATCCATACGATCCACAGGTATACTACCAGTTCGTATATGCGTTAAAAGGCATGAGCGAAGCTTGTTTGAAATTCGATACCCCTGTAACCGGTGGTAACGTAAGTTTCTACAACCAGAACCCGGATGGTGCGGTGTATCCTACACCAACGATCGGGATGGTGGGTTTGCTGGATAATGTGAATGATAAAATGACGATGGACTTTAAAGCTGCCGGCGACCAATTGTTCCTGATAGGTACCAGCCGCAACGACATCAATTCTTCTGAATATTTACATAAGGTTAAAAAGGTAGAATTCAGTCCGGCCCCGCATTTTGACCTGGAGGAAGAAGCTACCCTGCAGAACAAGATCGCTGAACTGATTAAAGCTGGTGTTATTGCATCGGCGCACGATATCAGCGAAGGTGGATTGGTGGTAACACTGCTGGAAAGCTGCTTTAACCGCAACCTGGGTGTCGAGGTAACCGCTGCCAAAGCTGATATTCGTAAAGATGCTTATTGGTTTGGTGAGGCGCAAAGCCGCGTGGTGGTAAGTGTGAAAGCCGATAAAGTGGATGCCTTCAAAAAAGTAGTAGGCAATCATCCTTACGAACCACTGGGACAGGTTACCAGCGGCGCCATTAAAGTAGATGGAAAAGACTGGGGTACTATTGACGCCTGGAAAAATAAGTATGATACGGCTATAGAAAACCTGTTGGCTGGTCATGAGTCAGAGCATGCATTAAGTGCGTTGTAAGTTGATAGAGTTGAAAGGGCTGATATAGTTGATAAAGGGGCAAGTTGACGAGTTAACAAGTTGACGGAGTGTCTGAAAAATTGGAGCCGTCTGCTCTGGCGCGAGCCATTTCACGTTTGCCGTTTCACGTTTCACGATTTGCGATACACCATTGACGATTCACATTTACGATAGACGAAATGAACAAAAATAGTATCATAGTGGTAACCGGCGCTGCCGGATTTATAGGAAGTTGTTTAACCGGTTTTCTGAATGAAAAAGGTTATAATCGGCTTATCCTGGTTGATGATTTTACCGAGCCTGAAAAGATGCAGAATCTCGAAGGCAAACAATACGAAGAGAAAATAGAGCGCGAAGATTTTTTTGAGTGGCTGGCCGAACATAAACCTGCCATCGACTTTATATTCCATATTGGCGCCCGTACCGATACTACCGAATTCGATTATTCCATACACCAGCACCTCAACGTGGAGTATTCCCAAAAGATCTGGGATTACTGTACAGAGAACAATGTGCCGGTAGTATATGCATCTTCAGCGGCTACCTATGGTTCCGGAGAAGAAGGGTACAATGATGACCATGCTGTTGTATACGCATTGAAACCATTGAATCCGTACGGTGTTTCAAAAAATGAGTTTGATAAATGGGCGCTGGAACAAACTACGCAGCCGCCTTTTTGGGCCGGGTTGAAGTTCTTTAATGTGTATGGTCCCAATGAATACCACAAAGGGCGCATGGCCAGCGTGATCTGGCATTCGTTCAAACAAATAAACCAGTCGGGCAAAGTGAAGTTGTTCAAATCGCACAAGGAAGGCTTTAAAGATGGCCAGCAGTTGCGCGACTTTGTATATGTGAAAGATGTACTGAAGATCTGCTACTGGTTAATGGAACAATTTGAAAAGGATCGCCATGCAGTAGCCAGTGGTTTATATAACCTGGGTACCGGCAAAGCCCGCAGCTTTGAAGACCTGGCGAGATCTACCTTCAGAGGGCTGGACAAAGAACCGGTGATCGAGTTTATTGATATGCCCGAAGACATTCGCGATAAATACCAGTATTTCACCGAAGCGAATATGCAAAAGCTGAGAGAAGCCGGGTATAAAGATGAATTCTATTCATTGGAAAATGGAGTGGATGATTACGTGCGTAATTATTTAGTGAAAGGAAATTACTATTAGTTCTATGAACAAGAAAATAGCTATCATAGGCGGAGGTAATTTAGGTACTGCCATTGCAGAAGGCCTGATCAACAGCGGTTTTACCCTGCCCGAACATATTTTAATCACCAAGCGGAATATTAAAACGCTGGCGGCGCTGGAAAAGCGCGGCGTAATGGTGAGTGATAACAATGAAGAAGCTGTTCGTTTTGCTGATATGATCTTCCTGGCGGTAAAACCGTTCCAGGTTGATGATATTCTGGGCAAACTGAAAGCATTGTTGAATCCCGAAAAGCAGGTGCTGGTGTCAGTGATCACGGGTGTCACTATCAGGCATATGCTGAAAGCGGTAGACTTAAAAATTCCGGTTATCAGGGCCATGCCCAATACGGCGATTGCCATCCAGGAAAGCATGACCTGTTTGTCTGCCTCGCAAGAGGTGAACGGCGATCAGATCGGTTTTATTGAAGACCTGTTCAATCAACTGGGCAAAGCAGTTTGGATCGATGAGAAACTGATGGATGCAGCCACCGTGTTAGGTGCTTGTGGTACTGCGTTCGCTATGCGGTATATCCGGGCGAATATTCAGGGGGGTATTGAAATTGGTTTCGATGCGGCTACTGCCAGCTTAATAGCGGCGCAAACAGTAAAAGGCGCTGCAGAATTATTATTGAAGAAAGGATCACATCCCGAACAGGAGATCGATAAAGTAACTACCCCCAAGGGTTGTACTATTGCCGGGCTTAATGAAATGGAACATCAGGGTTTCAGTTCATCCCTCATTAAAGGTATTGTTGCCAGCTACGATAAGATTGAAAAGGATAGTTAAGCACAATAGAATCTGCGGGCTTTATATATAATTTATGTTTATACATTAATTAATCCGCAGCAAAAAAGCGAATAAGTGATTGTGTTACAGATACGATATGGAAAAACTACGTTGTATTATATGCGTAACAGTACCATGTATATATTACGGATATATTAAAAATGCATATGTTTCTTGCAGATGACCTAAAATTTTCGTTCTTTTGCTTCTGAAAATTTGCATACCCCGTACCCTATAGGCAATAACCCAAACTAATTATGAAAAAGGAGAAATTTAGTTTTCTTATATTATTTGTTGAAGTAGCAGCGATCGTTTTCTTGCACTCTGCTAAGAATCATCAACCTGATAGCACTAAAATGTTAAGTGTAAAAAAATCAGATGCTGGTTCGCACTATCAATTAAAAG
>NZ_JBJMLX010000173.1:0-1602 GCF_045805085.1 Niastella sp. | reverse complement strand
TCAGAACACTACTGCTACCGCATTAACAGCAACCGGCAGCAACCTGCTTTGGTATACAGTGGCCACCAATGGCACAGGTGTTTCAACAGCCCCGGTGCCTTCAACCGCGTCCGCAGGGACTACCACATGGTATGTAACCCAAACACCGGCGGGTAGCTGCGAAAGTGCAAGAACGCCCATAACAGTTACTGTTGGCAGTCCTGCAACTGCACCAACAGCCAGCTCTCCAACTTATTGTCAGAACACTACTGCTACCGCATTAACAGCAACCGGTAGCAACCTGCTTTGGTATACAGTGGCCACCAATGGCACCGGTGTTTCAACCGCCCCGGTTCCTTCAACGGCTTCGGCTGGTACCACCAACTGGTATGTGACCCAAACTCCGGCGGGCAGTTGCGAAAGTGCACGAACGCCCATAACAGTTACCATCAACAGTCAACCTGCTGCGCCAACAGTTACGTCACCTACGTATTGCCAGAACGATGCGGCTGTAGTTTTAACAGCCTCAGGAAGCAATTTACTTTGGTATACTACCGCTGTGGGCGGAACCGGCGACGCTGTAGCACCAACGCCTTCTACCGCTACCGCAGGAACCATAACTTATTATGTTAGCCAATCGAGTGGTTGCGAAAGTGCCCGTGAAATTGTTACGGTAACCGTTAACGCGCCTCCACCCGTTAGTATCAGTCCCGTAACCGGCCCGCTTTGTGCAGGCAGTTCTGTTACGCTGAATGCAACCGGCGCTGCTACATACCAGTGGAGCCCCGCAACCGGGTTATCTGATGCAGTTAGTAACAGTCCTGTGGCAGCACTGAAAACCGATGTGCTCTATACCGTTACCGGTACCGATAATAATGGCTGCACTGCTACAGCGCAAATTTCACTGAAGCCGGCCATAAGCTGTCTGGGATATAATATACCCGATGCCTTTACACCCAACGGCGATGGGCATAACGACTTATTCCGGGTGGTTACTGCCGATGTACCGCGATCTTTTCATATGACGATCTTTAACCGTTACGGCGGTAAGGTATTTGAAACGAGTGATATTCTAGCCGGCTGGAATGGCACCATGGGTGGCAGCCCGCCTATGTCAGGCGCCTATGTGTATACTATTGTAATTAAAACATCAGCTGGTACAACGATCGAAAAGAAAGGAACCGTGCTGGTGATCAGATAAGGAACTTTTTCAATAATTAGACCGTCTCCATATTTTTACAAATACAGGAGACGGTCTTTTTAATTACGTGACATTTATCACCTATATTTTCTGTCAAATGTCCTTGTTGCCAACCCCTGAAACAGCTCACCTTTACCTTGTAATACAATCATACAAAATGAAATTAAAAAACAAGGTAGCCGTAGTTACCGGAGCGAACAGCGGCATTGGATTTGGCATTGCAGCGGCATTTAAAAATGAAGGTGCGATCGGTACAATAACAGGCAGAAATCAGGAAACACTCGACAGATCGGTTGCAGCGCTGGGAGCAGGTTTCGTAGGCATCCAGGCAGATGTAACGAACATGGACGACCTGGAACGGATATTCAGGGAGACATTTGATCGATTCGGCAAAATAGATACGCTGGTAGTCAATGCCGGTG
>NZ_JBJMLX010000172.1:0-12734 GCF_045805085.1 Niastella sp. | reverse complement strand
ATTTGCCCTGCCTTTCGATTCAAAATATGTGAACGAATGGAATTCGTTTGATGTGCATATGCAAACGCTGGAGCCGGAAAATCAAAAAACATACAACCTGCAATCTTCGCCCTGGGGTGGCGTATGCGCAGTACCGCAATTTATAAACACCTTTGACCCCGAAGACAGCCGCCTGCTCGATAACTACATCAGGGGACAGCAGTATACGGCTACAGGCGATAGCATCTTTGGCACTATGGGCGCTTTTGTAGGAAAGCCGCTGGCTTATCGCAATGTTTTGCCGGGGGTTGACCAATCGGAAGAAGTAGATGGGTTCAGGCTGGGGAAATTTGAAATAGCGATGAAGGCTACCAACCGCCTCAGTAATGACTGGCCGCTTTTCAGGTATGCCGATGTGTTGATGATGAAGGCTGAATGTTTATTAAGATTGGGAAGCGCTGATGCAGCAGCTGCCATTGTAACGCAGGTGCGTCAGCGGGCTTTTAAATCGAACCCTGCCAAAGCGGTTGTAACAGGCGCACAGTTGTTGGGCGGAAGCAGTTATGACTATGGGCTGCGCAATCATTTGATGTCAACCTTTGAAGGCGGCGCCGATATCAAATATGGCCGTTTCCTCGATGAATTGGGCTGGGAATTTAACCAGGAAGCCCGCCGCAGAACAGATATGATCAGGTTTGGCGTGTTTACCAAAAAATCATGGTTGTCTCATATGCCCAATGGAGATTACCGGGCACTGTATCCCATTCCTAAAACAGAGATGGATAAGAATACGAATTTGAAACCGAATCCCGGTTATTAATCACTGATCTATAAATAACTGACCCTTGAGGTCATAAGAAGTTGATGAGTTGACGAGTTGACGAGTTAACAAGTTAACCAGTTAACTCGTCAACTTTTTAACTTGTCAACCGGTTTTCTACTTCTTACTTCTTCTCCATAAGCAAACACAGCCCAAATGAATAACAGAAGGATCATTTTTTTACTATTGTGTCTCCCCATTACGGCCTGGTCGCAATCGTACCAGCGTACTCCCAATGGGATCAAAGCAAGGATGCAGGCAATTGATGTGGAGGTGCAATTTTATACGCCGCAAATTGTGCGCATAATAAAATTGCCGGCAGGCGCCACGGCAAAGGACAAGAGCCTGTCGGTCATTGCGTCCCCACAAAACGGGTCGCTGACTATTGCCGATCAAAGAAATGAATTGATAGTAAGCAGTCAATCATTGCAGGTTACGCTTAACCGGCAAACGGCAGCCATTCGTTTTTATACTCCGCAGGGCCATTTGTTATTGCAGGAAAAAGAAGATGGAACTCATTTTTCACCTTCGGCAGATCCTCAACAGTATGAAGTTGAACAGGCGTTTCAATTGGAAGCCGGTGAATCTGTTTATGGGTTGGGCCAGCATCAGAATGGTACAATGGACCAGCGCGGTCAGCAATTGCTGCTGAAGCAAAACAATATGCAGATCGCCATCCCATTTTTTCAATCTGTCAAAGGCTACGGTGTATTGTGGGATAACACTTCAACCACCCATTATAAAGACAGTGCCAATAGAACGTCATTTCAATCGGAAGTGGGGGCGGGTATAGATTATTATTTTATTCAGGGCGGCAATGCCGATAAAGTAATTGCCGGTTATCGCCAACTCACCGGGCAGGCGCCGCTGTTCCCCCGCTGGACGCTTGGTTACTGGCAAAGCCGCGAGCGGTATAAAAGCCAGTACGAAACCAATGAAGTGGTGCGCAGGTACCGGCAACTGCATGTTCCTTTGGATGGCATTGTGCAGGACTGGCAGTACTGGAGTGAAGATGAAAGCTACTGGAACTCAACCGAGTTTGGCAATCCCCGTTTTCCAGAACCTAAAAAAATGGTGGATAGTGTACATGCCCAAAATGCGCACATCATTATTTCTGTATGGCCCTCGTTTGGCAACAAAACGAAAATTTACGAGACGTTCAAACAACAGAATATGTTGTTTGGCGATTATGTTACCTGGCCCATCAATCCGAATGTGCAGGTATATGATGCATTCAATCCGCACGCCCGGGACATCTACTGGCAGTACATGAATAAAAATATTTTCTCTATCGGCATTGATGGCTGGTGGCTCGACTCAACCGAACCCGATCATTTCAAGGATAAAGAAAGTGATGAATCCTATAAAACTTTCCTTGGTGCTTATAGAAAAGTCCGGAATGCATTTCCGTTAATTCATACCGGCGGGGTTTATAAACATCAGCGGGCAACCACGGCCAATAAAAGAGTATTTATTCTGGCAAGGTCGGCATTTAGCGGTCAGCAACGGTTTGGCACCATGATGTGGTCGGGCGATGTGGTATCGGGATGGAATGTTTTCCGCAAACAGATCTCCGGCGGTCTTAATTTGTCTTTATCCGGTTTACCATACTGGAACAGCGACCTTGGCGGCTTTTTCTCAGGAAGAAATTATCCGGGCGGCGTAAGCGATGCAGCCTTCCGGGAACTGTATGTGCGCTGGCTGCAGTTTGGAACATTCTGCCCCATGATGCGTTCACACGGAACAGATACCCCCAGGGAAATTTATCAGTTTGGCGCCAAAGGCGACTGGGCTTACGATGCCATTGAAAAGTTCATTAACCTGCGTTACCGGTTCCTCCCCTATAATTATTCCAATGCCTGGCAGGTTACTTCTCACGCCGGTACTATGATGCGTGCCCTGGTGATGGATTTTGCAACCGATAAAAAAGTATGGAACATCGATAATGAATATATGTTCGGGAGATCCGTATTGGTTTGTCCCGTAACAGATTCCATGTATACCAACAGAGCGAATGGCAATACCGCCGTTGATCTCAATACCATCAAAAAGCAAAAATTGTATTTGCCTGCGGGAACCCAGTGGTTCGATTTCTGGACAGGTGAAAAATTGCCTGGCGGACAGGATGTAGAGAAAGAAGCGCCAATAGACATTATGCCTTTATATATTAAGGCCGGCTCAATTGTTCCGATGGGCCCGTTTCAACAATACACTTCCGAAAAAAAGCCGGAGGCGCTTGAAATAAGAATTTATGAAGGGGCCGATGGCAATTTCACTTTGTATGAAGACGAAGGCGACAATTACAATTATGAAAAAGGAAAATATGCTACTACCGACCTGGTCTGGAACGATAAAACCCGCACATTGGTGATCAAAGATCGAAAGGGATCCTACCCTGGAATGGCTGAGCATCTTACTTTCAATATTGTATTGGTAACCCGTAATAATGGAATTGGCATGGAAACGCCCACAAAATTTGACAAGGTGATTAACTATACAGGCAAAGCAATAGTAACTCATCTGTAATTGAATGTCTCAGAAGTAGAAAATGGCACATACGAAAAAGCTCCCCGATTCTTCGGAGAGCTTTTTTTATGCCCATGGGTTGTGCGGCAGCCAGTCTGAAAAAAATATTGGGATTAAAATAAGAAATTGGATCTTTTAGCATTATAGCTTGATGCCCGCCAAAAACAAACATATTCCTGTCAATGCTTTTCCCCCCGGAGTGGGTGAAGGAATAATCATTATCAGAAATTCAATTGATGGTTCGCCCAATTTCAAGGAGGTGGAGCGATCGCATAGGGATGGGGGGCATTCCTTTATATTGCAGGAAAAAGGGACCACCCATATTGAGATTGACTTTCAAAAATATGCAATAGAGGCGCCAGCGGTGATATACATGCATCCTAACCAGGTGCATCGGCTGATCGGGTTCGATAAGGCTACGATCAGCAGTTGGATCATAACCAGTGAAAATCTTCTTCCGGAGTTCCTGCAATTACTGGAAGACCTCACGCCTGTCGTGCCCTTATCTTTAAAAAAAGAGACGCAAACCATTCTTTCTGAAACGGCTTCCCTATGTATACAATTTTCTGAAAGAAAGAAGGAGAAACTGTATCACCAGATCCTGAAAGAAAGCTGTAATACCCTGGTCGCATTAGTCGCTTCGCAGTATTTAGCCCAATCTAAACCAGCGCAAAACGCCTCCAGGTTTGAAGTAATTACCAAAGCGTTCAGATCTTTGCTGGAACGTAACTTTACAACCGCCAAAAGTCCGATGGACTATGCTAAAAGACTGAATATCTCCACTCCGTATCTGAATGAGTGTGTGAAAACCACTACGGGCTATGCTGTTTCCTGGCACATTCAGCAGCGGATCATATTGGAAGCAAAGCGACTGTTGTATCATTCCGACAGATCCGTAAAAGAGATTGCAGGTGATCTGGGTTATGAAGATCACTCTTACTTTGTGCGGCTCTTTGCCAAAGTTTCAGGTGTGACCCCTTTGGCTTTTCGGGGGAAAAACTTCGATTAGTCCTATACTTACCACGTATCGATATTGTTTACACTTTTGATAGTCTGTTCCTTTGTATCAATTCAAAAGGATATAAAGATGAAGACATCAAAAGCAACAGGATTATTAGCCAACAAAAAGATAGCCATCGTAGGTGGCGGACCGGGTGGATTAACGCTGGCCAGGCTTTTACAAGGTAAAGGGGCAGCCGTGAAAGTGTATGAACGGGATTTCAGCAATGAAGCACGCGTACAGGGCGCCATAGTTGATCTGCACTTTGAATCAGGGTTGAAAGTGATTAAAGCAGCCCGTTTGCTGGATGCATTTAAAGCGAGTTATATGCCCGGGGCTGATAAGTTCCGTTTGCTTGACAAGGATGCGACTATCCTTTTTGATGAACCGAACAAGGGACCTGTTGATTTTGATGACGAGCGCTTCAGGCCGGAGATTGACAGAGGCGCCCTTCGAAATTTGCTAATAGAATCGCTGGAGCCTGAAACTGTTGTTTGGGACAGTCAGTTTGCCAGCCTGGAACAGGTAAACAATGCCTGGAAACTCACCTTTAAAAATGGGACAACGGCTATTGCGGATCTCGTGACCGGGGCAGACGGTTACCGGTCAAAGATCCGTCCCTATGTAACAGATATTAAAGAACGCTATTCAGGATCAACCATTATCCAGGGCGAGATAGACGATCCTGAAAAAGATTGCCCTGACATGTATGAGTTAGTTAATAAAGCTAATCTTATGGCAATGGGCCCGGGAAAGACCATCGCTGCCCAACCAAGAGGTGACGGTGGCATAACATTTTATGCCACATCATTATATCCTGAAGACTGGATTAAAACCTGTGGCATTGACTTTAATAACAGCGGGCAGGTGTACGATTATTTAGTTGATTTCTTTGAAGGCTGGAATCCTGTATTCTATTCGCTATTCAAAGCCTGTAACCGTTTTGTGCCCCGGCCATTAAACTATTTTCCTATAGACCAGCACTGGCAGCCAAA
The DNA here is from genome assembly GCF_045805085.1 of Niastella sp. Taxonomy (NCBI): domain Bacteria; kingdom Pseudomonadati; phylum Bacteroidota; class Chitinophagia; order Chitinophagales; family Chitinophagaceae; genus Niastella; species Niastella sp. Next base: position 7,414 of record NZ_JBJMLX010000172.1, on the reverse strand, counting down.
AGCAACTATCACGCTCATTGGCGATGCCGCTCATTTGATGCCGCCATCAGGCGAAGGGGTTAATACGGCCATGCTGGATGCGTTGGATGTAAGCGAATGCCTTACCAGCGGTGAATTTAATGACCTGCAAGCCGCTATAGGAGCTTATGAACAACGGATGCGGGCAAGAGCTGCCATCCTGGGAAAGGAAGCATTGGAAGGGATAAAAGACTTCTCCTCTCCTACCGATGCCTCGATCAGGAAATTGTTGGAAATGTTTGGTTCAAATGTGCAATAGTTGGTTAACTTACAGATCGCATTAAATCAAACTATATGAATAACCTTTTTAAAAGCTTACTGGCAATAACAATAATCACCCTCACCTGTAATGACAGCTTTGCGCAAAAGCAAAATACAGGCGTACAAAGAGTGGTAATTATCCGGCATGGCGAAAAACCGGATATTGGCGATAATCTTTCCTGCAAAGGATTTAACCGGTCGCTGCAGTTGCCTGCTGTTTTATATGCTAAATATAAAGTTCCGGATAAGATCTTCGTACCGTCGATGAATAACGGGAAATCTGCCAGTCATGTAAGAATGTTTGAAACAATTAGTCCGTTTGCTATAAAGTACAATATCGGCATTAACACAAAATATGATGTGGATGAGGTAAAAGAGATGGCTACAGCCATTTTAAAAACAAACGGGTATGCGCTGGTAGTTTGGGAGCACGATAAAATAGATAATCTGGTGAAAGCCCTGGGCGCAGATGCAAAGGGAATGAAATGGAGCGGTGATGATTTTGATTCTATCTGGATCATAACTTTTAAAAACGGCCAGGCAATGGTTTCGACCGATAAAGAAAATATAAATCCGGCGAATGACTGCAGGTAGTATGCCTGTTTGCAGGTAACGGGGATGATGCAGCCCCCTCGTTTTGAAAAATGATTTGAAAAATATATCTTTGTATCACAAGGAAGGATGAAGTGGAAGGATCTCTGCTTTGTCCTTTTTTTATACCCCTAAACTGCATTCAGACTATTTGCGAACAACGTAGATAGCCTGGTGAAAAACCGTTCTATGAAAACATGTCAGGTTATCGCAAACCTATTCCTTTGTTCCATCTGTTGTTCATTCGAAAGGCCTCATGACACCCGCTTAGCCAATGACATTTTTACCGGCAGCGATCATATTTCAAACAAAACTGATACGACCCGGCGCACAAACGGTGATACTGTTTCTGTTCTCCCCTCATTAAAGGCATATACCAGGCTAACTTTTCAGAAAACGGAGCACATAAAAGCTGCACCCGGCACAAAATCAGTTTTATTTAACAAGACCGGACAAAAACTATATGCCATGAACCTGGAAGGCATGAGCATCTATGAATTTAACCAGGCCAGCAGACGGATTCAGCGGGAATTTAAATTTATTCCAACGGCTGGTACTGGCTGGGATTATGAAACCAACAAACCCATATCAAGCTATCAGGAAAAACCGGTAGAAGCCTGCCTGAGTCATGACGACAAATTTCTTTGGGTTTCTTTACATAATGCCGCAAGCATTGTACCCATTCCCACCGAACCAGTCATTGGTTGGGGAATAGACACTACAGATATCAGGATAAAACAAAAAAAGATCTATATAGAATATACAGGTTCTGCTAACAAAGATTCCATACGGGTGCCGGTTATTGCAACAGGTAATACTCCAAAAGTAATTGCCCGGACAGCAGATAGTAAAAATTTACTGGTAAGCAACTGGCATTCCCATAGTGTGAGCGTGCTGGCTACAGACACTGCCACTTTTCCTTATGCGAAAACAGTGAGCACCGTTCCTGTTTCTGCCATTCCAAGAGGCATAGTGGTTGATGAGCAACGGAAAAAAACGTATGTAGCCATCATGGGTGGCGCTACCATTACTGTTATAAATAATGAAACCTGGACAAAGGAATCGGAAATACCCGTTGCATCAAATCCACGTCATATCGTATTGACAGATAGTGGCCGGTTATTGGTATCTTACAACAAGCTGGCGCGAATCGCCTGTATTGATCCTGTAGCCGGTAAATCCTTATTTTCAGCCCGTACCCATGCACAACCACGCACTATTGCCCTTTCTAAAAATCACCAGTTTTTATTTGTAACCTGTTATAGCAGTGATAAAGTAGAAGTATTTAAGGTCAATAATAACAGCTTCACGCGAATAGCTTCACTTACCTGCAAAGGCCACCCCGTAGGGGTGGATATTTTTGAAGATGATAACAAACTGGAGGCCTGGGTTTGCAGTTATAATAATGGAACCATCAATATATTTTCGTTTGCGAAGAAATAATTTGAAGATAATATCATTGGAAAAGCTTCACAGAAATGTGGAGCTTTTTTTATGTTTGTAACTCATCTTTCCTCCTCAAAAAAATCGCTCTTCTCCCCTATTGCCGTTCTGAGACATTTCATCATTTCCTCGTGAAAGTCGGTACCTGCCGCATGCAGGGGATCGATAGCTTTTGCCAGCAATGTTCTTAAAGCAAACAGCTCATCCCGGTTATATTTCTTTGATGCTTTTACCAATTCCAACTTCATCAATTCCTCCTGCTGGTCCTGTTTGGGGTTGAATATCTCATTTATATGACTGCATTGGTGACAAACACCGTTCTGATTGATTAACGCGCACCTGTGTTCGAAGATATCCGTCATAACATTCCTGGCATCATTCAACAGGTGTTTTATTACGCCTTCCGTTTTTTCGAGGATCAAACAAATTTCCTTTACCTGAAAATCGTACATATTCTTTAAGATCAGCGCTACCTGGTTTTCTATGGGCAGGGTCTTTGAAATACAGGTGAAACAATAGTCGATATGCTCTTTCATTTCGTAAGCCCCGGCAGGCGAGGTATTGTGCACCATCCAAAACACCTGCCTGATCTCGTCTGAACTTATGGCCAGGTCTGCAGCCCGGTCCTGTGCATCGGCCTGCCATCTTTTTCGTTTTCTTAAATGATCGTAAGCAAGGTGGGTAGCTATCTTGAATACCCATGTTTTCAGGGAGGATTCCTGGTTAAAGGTTGCTATTTTCGAAAATGCCCTGATAAAAGTATCATGCGCCAGGTCATCTACATCGTCCCGATTGGTAACCAACCGGTACAGGTAAGACTTCAACTGGTTTTGAAATTCGGCAAACAGCGTTTGGAATGCATTGATATCGCCGGCAATAGCAGCCTGGAGGATCTCTTCTCTTTCCATAATAAATAAAAAATCAGGTTGCAGCTTTCCTGTTGAAAGCTGCAACCGCTAAATTATTATAATACGTTCAGTTTACCGCAGTCCACATCAACAATATGACTGTTGAAGGCTATCCCCGTATCGGAGGCCAGGAAGGCCGCCGTTTCACCCAGTTGTTTCAGGGTGGGACTCGTCTTTAAGATGTCGAATGCTTTGTATTGTGCAACCAGTTGCTCTACGGGTATGCCGTACTGTTTTGATGCGGACTCGATCCAGCCCGAGATCCGCTTCGTCTCCATGATAGCGCCGGAGCAGATACAGGTCACCTTTATGCCCTCTCCTCCCCATTCAGCGGCCATTACGCGGGTCATTCCTTCAACGGCGGCAGCTGCAGCCGAGAAGCCCGACAAATTGGGGATCTTGGACCGGGACGCTGCGGCTGTTAACAATAAAATAGTGCCCTCAGATCTGGATTGCATCATGTATTTCGCCGCTACCCGTGAAGTAAGAAATTGTGAACCGACGATCTTATTCATTGGGGCCATAAATTGTTCTAACGTAGCCTCCGTTGCGGCCGGACGGCCACCCATCTCGCTATAGTCGACTGCGATACCATTGAATACTACATCCAGTTTACCGTTGTCTGTGACCACCTTTTTTAAGAAGTTGTCAATTTCAGATTCATTCAATGCATCTACTTTCACGGCTTCTGCGCGTCCGCCATTGGCTTTGATCTCCTGCGCCAATGCTTTGATGGCATCCTGGTTACGAGCGGTAACATACACCTTTGCTCCGTGTTGCGAAAACGATCGGGCAACTGCTCCGGCAATCTCGCCGGATGCCGCAAAAACGACAGCTACTTTGTCTTTTAGATTTTCCATTTGTAGGTATTTATCTATGGACGAATAAGCTTCGTAAAACGGTCGGAATTTTAGAAAATAATAAAAATGACTTCCAAAATGTTGGGTACCACGTATTTGGTAACCTGAATGGGGGCCTTTCTGTAAGAAAATTTATTCGGTAGGATACTTACACTGAAGATATAATACTCCGGAGGGCTTTAAACTTCACCTTACAAATAAAACAGATCAACGGCTTTACAATCTTCTTCATCTGGGATCATTTTTAGTATTAGTTATGATTGAGTGTATGGTTAGTATGCTGGTCAGACAGATCCAGGCGCGCCTGGTCTATCATTTGAATGTAAGAGCACATCCACATTATCAAAAAAAATGAGATCCGCAGGTGCCTTTGGCAGTTGCAGGTAATATCCAATTCCATATTCAATACGATTTAGCAGGTTAAATAATTCGCGTACCGGAATTGATCCTTTCAGAGGTTATTGAATAATATTATAATAATACTGTTATGTTTCATCATCCCATCTTCTTCCGGAGAAAGTGTTTCTAAAATAGGTGATACTTCTTACTGTTGTATACATATCTGATTATTGTAACCGGTGGGTACTTTTTACATGGTAGCTACATTCTTTTTTAAATACGTGTTCATAATAAACTCTATTTCTTCCAAACGAAACGGCTTGGATATAAAGTGATTCATCCCTGCTTTCAGACAAAGTTCTTTATCTTCTTTCATCGCATCGGCCGTTAACGCAATAATGGGAATATTGCTGTATGGTGAAGGCAGGCGGCGAATTTTCTGGGTGGCTATATAGCCATCGATCTCTGGCATATTCACATCCATAAACACTATATCAGGACAGTGCTGCAGCAACAGTTCAATGGCTTCCTTGCCATCTCCGGCTTCAATTACCTCACCTCCCATCTTCACCAGTACTTCAGATATAAGTAGCATATTCAACGGATTATCTTCTGCAACCAATATTTTTGCGCCCTGAAATAACTTTTCCGGTGCAGGTAATTTATCGGGGTCTTCTTCCAGGGAATCAGATTTTTCAAAGAGCGACGTCAGCAGGTTCGTGAGTTCACCCAGTTTTACCGGTTTGGAAAGGAATTTGTCTATGCCACTATTTTCGGCTTCCTGCTGAAAGGTTGTTCTTTCAAGCGATGACAGCATCAGGATAAATGGTATGGCATCGGCCTTCATTGTTTTTTTAATTTGTTGCACCAATGTAATACCATCCATTTCAGGCATCTGATTATCCGTAATAATAAGGTCAAATTGTTTGTTCTCTTTACCGGATCTTTCAATTGCCTGTATTGCTTCAGGGCCGTTATAACAGATCTTACAGGGAATATTCAGATACCTGAAAATATCTTCCATTAATTTACAATTGGTAATATTGTCGTCTATAACCAATACCCTGCGCAGTTTGCCTTTTGAAGCAAATGAAACAGCAGGCAGTTCGCTTACAATCTCCATGGCAAGGTGCAGGGTAAAGGTGCTTCCCTTTCCATATTCGCTTTCTACCTGCAAATTTCCATTCATTAATTCTGCCAGCCGTTTCGAAATGGTAAGCCCAAGACCCGAGCCACCGAATTTTCTGGTAGTGGAAGAATCTGCCTGGGTAAAACTTTCAAAGATGGAGTTTATTTTTTCAGCAGCAATGCCAATGCCTGTATCCTTAACCGCGAGCGCTATATCGATAAATTTCTTACCCTCTTTTTCATAGATAGCAGATCCCTGCTTAACCGTTACGAACACTTCTCCTTTAAGCGTAAATTTTATAGCATTGCCTATGAGGTTTACCAATATTTGTCGTATTCTTACAGGATCGCCAAAGAACTGAGCCGGGATCTTGGGATCTATGTTACAAATAAGTTCAATATCTTTTTCCTGGGCTTTTATAGATAATATATCGATCGTTTCATCAATTATTTCATCAAGCTTGAAATTGGCATTATCTATAATTAGCTTTCCGGCTTCTATCTTTGAAAAATCGAGGATATCATTAATTATATTGAGCAGGTTATAGGCAGATTTCTGAACATTCTGCAGATATTGTCTTTGCGTTTTTTGAAGGCTGGTCGTTAGCACAAGGTCGGTAAACCCGATGATGCCATTCATAGGTGTACGTAATTCATGGCTCATATTGGCCATGAATTCGCTTTTGGCAATGCTGGCGGCTTCTGCGTTGTTCTTCTGCTGTTCCATGTGTATACGATCGATAGCAGAACCTAATGTATCGGAAAATGATTCCAGGATCGAAAATTCCGCGCGTGTCCACTCGCGTTCTATTTTGCAGTCATGAATACTGATAAACCCCCATAACCTGCCTTCTGCAAAAACCGGGATAATAGTTAACGATCTCACCTGCTTATTTTCGAGCCATTCTTTTATCCGCGACTCTTTTAATTGCGCTACACTACTGTAAAAAATTTCATTCTCATGCAATGTTTGCTCTATATCGGGGGAAAAACAAACGAAGACCTGCTGAAATTCGGGCGCCCGGTATTCCACTTCATTGGTGATGCTGTTCCAACATGCCAACTGACTGCTGTATGTTTTTTCATCGATATTATCGGTATAATTACGAAAGGTTGATATCATATCAACTCCCATTTGAACGCCCAGTAATTTAATGGCATTGCCAATGCCGGTTTCAATATCATTATTACTGATGAGTTCATGAACTGCTGATCCAACGGCCTGTAACAGGCGGTCTTTTTTATTTAAATAGCCGGCCATTTCCAACAATTCCATTTCCCCCGTTTTTAAATTATCGCGCATGGAAATGAGCGCCTTACCCAACGTATCTTCCTGACTCAGAGGATTAAACGGAATATTGAAATTTCTTTTACCTACTTCGTATGCAAAATTGGCCGTTCCACGCAGGTTTTCGGAAAGATTATTGACTGATTGCACCATCTCACCGATCTCATCTCTGTTTGCCTGATAATCGATCCGGCGGATAATGCCTTTACCCAGGTCATTTATGATGCCCCTTATTTTATTGATAGGACTAATGATGCCGTTAGCCAGGTATATCGAGAGAAAGATCCCGGCTAAAATGATGGTAACAGCTAATAAAATAATCAGGATCCTTAGTTCTTCGGTGGAACGGGTGAGTTCGCTATTTTCCTGCCGCCTGATACTTTGCACATAGGAACTGATATTGTTTAAAGAATTTATTAATTCATCGGTGCGTGGAAGTACTTTTTCTTCCAGTATGGTTTCAGCCTGCAGCCTGGTTACCGGATCATCGTAATCGTCGAACCCGTTTAAAGAGTTCATTATGGATCTTTCCATAACAAGCACCTCATCAAAGCCAGCATACACTTTATGTAAGCTAT